>CAYWBI010000013.1:41346-44250 GCA_964456445.1 uncultured Calditrichaceae bacterium | reverse complement strand
TTTCTGATTGGGGAAACGGCACAAACGGTTTTTTGTATAGTTACAATGTATTCAGTGATTCTATTAATCATGGGGTTTCCAATCCGCTTCCGGTTGGCAATGGCGCTTCCGGGTTGTTATATGATTCACGGGAAAACATCCTTTGGATCGCTAATTTTGCCGATGATAATGTTCAGCGGTATGATGTGTACGGTGATACGGTTTTAAATACCTACGGTTTTGGTGACGGGGCTCAACAGATGGCTATTTTAGAAGCAATTCGTACAACCGACGCCTGGGCAGACAGCGTTGTGGCCTTTGTCCCGGGTGGCGGAGCCGGATTTGGCGAAAATTATTTCCCGCAAAATGTGCTTGGTCCTCCAGACCCGGACCCAACCCTGACGGAGTTCAACAGCTCGTCCAAACCGCAGGAGATATTGTCGCTTGGCGCGGGCGGTACCATAACCCTAACTTTCATTGATAATTATATTTATAACGGCGCCGGGCCGGATTTTACCGTATTTGAAAACGCCTTTCTGCAATTTGGAAACGGTGAACCTTTTATCGAGGCGGCTTATGTGGACGTAAGCCAGGATGGTCAAACCTGGTACCGTTTCCCCTGGGACACAACCACCTGGAAAGGCTTTGCCGGGGTTACCCCGATGAAGGACAATCAACACCCCAGCGATCCCTCCATATCCGGCGGTGACAGTTTTGATCTGGACAGCCTTGGCCTGGAGTGGGTGCGCTATGTGCGACTGACCGATATCGATACACTGAAAAAAGAAGGGCAATGGAATGGCGATTTTGATCTCGACGCGGTGGTTGCGGTAAACAGCAAAAGCGGATCCCCTACCGCCATAGACGCCGAAAAAAATCTGACGCCGCTTTCCTTTGAACTGAAGCAAAATTACCCCAATCCGTTTAACCCCTCCACCCTTATCCGATACCATCTGCAACACGGCGCGCAGGTTAACCTTTCGGTGTATGATGTCAGTGGGCAACGGGTACAAACGCTCGTCAACGGTTGGCTAAATGCCGGTGAGCAACAGACACGTTTTGAGGCAAATGACCTGGCTAGCGGCATTTATTACTATCGTCTGACGGCGAACGGGAAAGGCCTTTCACGGCGGATGCTGTTGTTAAAATAAAAAATTCCGGCCATTTCATCATGTTGTGCGGATCGTGATGAAGTGGCATGGGTTTCTACTAACCGGTGACCTAAGTCATGGGTTTATGCAACCTGTCTAAAAATACCAAAGGTTTCAAACCATCGCTGAGCGATAGCTATCACGGAAAAGGAAGCATGAAACAAGAAATAGGATAAAAACTTATGGCTGTGGTTATGAAAGAAAACGAATCCCGGCCACCTCCATACCCGAAGCAGGTTTTACTTCCCTGAAACAGTAAGGTTAAGTACGACGCAAATCAACGCTATGTGACAAGGGAAAATTTCAAGCTAAATTCACTATAATCCGGTAAAGCGCTTAACAAGAAGGTTGTAAAGTTAAGCGTAAGTGCTCAATAAATCGCAATTTTTGCTGATAAAATTTAAAAATATGTATTGACTTTCGTTTATTTGCATGTATATTACCTTCCACATACAGTTAAACGCTTAACTAAGATAATGCGCCCAACAATAAAAGATGTTGCGAAATTAGCGAATGTTTCTACCGCCACAGTATCTTTATCTATAAATGGACACTCGCGGATTACCCCGGAAACAAAACGCAAAGTAGAAAATGCTATCAAAGAGCTTGGCTATTTTCCCTCACGGTCAGCCCGGGATCTGGCTTCAAGAAAAACAGGTAATATCGGCTTTATTTTAACCGATGATCACTTTTTGAAAACCGAACCATTTTACACCCAGATATATTTAGGGACGGAGTTTGAAGCGCGTAAATATCCCTATTACATGCTATTGGCAACGATCCCTAATAACTTCGGTGATGATGATGAGCTTCCTCGTTTCATCCTGGAGCGAAGCGTCGATGGAATATTAATTGCCGGAAAGGTCTCCCCTCTTTTTCTGGAAAGAATAAAAGCATATAAATTACCTACTGTGATGATTGATTTTTATACTTCTGAAAACAACCATAGTGCGGTTTTAATTGACAACATTGGTGGGGTCGGCCAGGCAATTAACTACCTGATTTTGCATGGTCATAAGAAAATCGCTTTTCTATGTGCTGAACAGAAGCATCCCAGTATAATGGAGAGATATCAAGGCTATAAAATGGCTTTGGAAAATAATAATATCACCTTTTCCGACAAGTTGGTTGTTTCTTTGAATAATATTATCAGCAAGGAAAGCGGATATGAGGCGGCCAGGGAATTGAACGAACGGGGAGGGGAATTCTCCGCGGTTCTTGCTTGCAATGACGCCATGGCGATCGGGGCAATGCAATTTTTTAAAGCAATAGGAAAACGAATACCCGGGGATGTTTCGATAATCGGTTTTGATGGGGTCGATGTTGATTTATATCAGGAGCCCCCGCTAAGTACAATATCAGTTCCCAAAATTGAGATGGGTCAGGAAGCTATTCAGCTAATGCTGCAAATTTTGGAAAAGAAAATAAATAATCATAAAAAAATAATTGTCCCCGTAGAACTAATAATACGGGATTCAGTCAAGTAATACTTATGTTTATAAATGCTGGATTATCATTTACGACCGTTACTACTCTGTTTTAAAAATTCTCATAGGTGCCAAACATAATTTATCAAACCTGAAGGAGGTTTATTATGGTAGCAAATTTACAGAAGTATTTTTTATCGCCCCTTTTTATTGTTTTTTTCATTTGTTCCTGGGGCTTTACGCAGATTTCAACGGTTGGCGGTTTTGAGGGCGGCCTGCCATCCTACTGGAGCATGGGCAACGAACCGGCCGGTTCTGACCTTTCCTGGGCCACGGACAATTTCCGT
>CAYWBI010000013.1:0-41246 GCA_964456445.1 uncultured Calditrichaceae bacterium | reverse complement strand
AATTTAAACTTGATGTTCCGGTCCCTGCGGATCCACTGACAAAGGGCATCTCGGTGCGCATGCATGTGTATTCGCGTTTTACCGGGACCATCTATTTTGATGACCTGACAGTAGAAAAAATTGACGTACCTGCCCTAACCGATGATGTTGGCGGTTTTGAGGGCGGCCTGCCGTCCTATTGGAGCATGGGCAACGAACCGGCCGGTTCTGACCTTTCCTGGGCCACGGACAATTTCCGTTCGATGGGCCGTTCGTTAAAGATCAGCAAACCGGCAACCACGGCAGATTCGGCTTCGTGGGTATCCGAGAACGTGGCGGATTTCTGGTCACCGCAACATTTAAAGGATGTTGATATAAAACTGGGCGCCTGGATCAGCACCGAAGGCGTGAACACAAATCCCACGAGCGAAGATGAAAAGTGGTATGTTTCCTATACTTTTTATGGCCAGAGCGGGAATTTAATTGGCGAGACCAAACTGCCGATCGACCAAAGTGTTGCAAGCAGCGACGGTTTTATGGCCGATACCAACGCGGTTGGTGAAACGATCCTCCCGGAAGACTCCTGGACAACGATCATAAAATTCGTTGCGGGCAAAAACGCCACCGGTACCGTGTGGGCCGATGACTTTATTTTTATCGGTCGTAACGGAGCCTGGGCCGGTCAGGACTGGAACACCAGTGTGGGCGTGCCTACAGGCTGGATTTATTGGCTGCCCCCGGTAGGCGGGAACGACGGCGAGTTGAGCAATGGCTTTGAAAACACGGTTGTTACAAGCGAAGCCTCCCATTCGGGTTCAAAATCTTTAAAATTTGACCTTCCCTTTGACCGGGCCTCCCATGACGCCTGGGTCGGCACAAAACGATTCTTGTTTGATAATGGAAGCGCTACAACGGCCACGACAAGTGCTTCGAAGGATATCACAACCATCGGCTCGGTAAGTGGAGGCGATGTCCTTCGCCTGAGCGTGTGGTTAAAAGGCGCCAATTTGGTTCCGGATTCTGCGGCCGCTTACCCGGTCACCTGGTCCGTGGGCTTTACCTATGGTTTCTGGAAAGGCAATGGCAATAACGATGGCTGGAACGCCATCGATGGTTATCCGGTGGACATGCAGTTTGTATTGCCTGCACAGACCTCTTTTGACTGGCGGGAATTTAAACTTGATGTTCCGGTCCCTGCGGATCCACTGACAAAGGGCATCTCGGTACGCATGCATGTGTATTCGCGCTTTACCGGGACCATCTATTTTGATGACCTGAACATCGAAAATATTACCTTGACTGCCTTGGGCAGTGAAAAGAACAGTATTCTTCCAGCGACATTGGAATTGGGAAATAACTATCCAAACCCATTTAATCCTTCCACGACAATCGAATATGCTGTTCCACAATCAGAGAATGTAACGATTAATATTTACAACATGGTTGGCCAGCGTATTAAAACACTTGTCAATGGATTCCACTCACCCGGACGATATAAAACAGTTTGGAGAGGGGATGATAACCAGGGGAATAGAGTTGGTAGCGGCATTTATTTCTATAGCCTTAGAAAAGGAAATGTGAGTATTGTCAAGAAAATGGTTCTGCTGAAATAAGTAGGTAATTTTTGAAAAAGGGGCGTTTATTTACGCCCCTTTTTTATTCTATATATTAGCATTATCTAAAAACTATGGTTATAAATTTTTGATGTTTGAATATTCTGCCACCATCTTTATTTCATTATTGGGCAAATTAAAGTAAAACTGTGATATGACAATGAAAAGGTAAGTTACATGTTTAAACAACGATTTTTTCCATCCAGGAAAATCAAAATCTGTTTGATCATATTTTTAGCTTCATTAAATGTTTATGCCGGGACAACAGGGAAAATAGCGGGGCAGGTTATTGACGGCAGCTCAAATCAGCCGTTAGCAGGTGCAAATATCATATTGCAAGGTACGACAATGGGGGCAACCACAGATGCCGATGGCTATTATTTTATAATCAACTTACCGCCGGGAAAAACCAATTTAAAAGCGATGTTTATCGGGTACACTTCAATAATCAAACGTGACATAATCGTTTCTGTTGATCAGACAACCCGGGTTAATTTTACCTTGAAGCCTGAAATGCTTGAATCTGAAACAATTGAAGTTATTGCAAAAAAAGCGATCGTCCAGAAAGATATCACATCAACATTGGCTCAAATTGGCAGTGACCAGATTTCAGCTCTGCCGGTAGAAAATGTTGAAGATGTGGTTAATCTACAAGCAGGCGTTGTTAATGGCCATTTCCGCGGCGGCAGGACGGATGAAGTTAAATATTTAGTTGACGGCATATCGGTCAACGATGCCTTTTCCGGTAATTTTTCCTTACAACCGGATGTGAACAGCATTGAAGAAATCCAGGTTTTAAGCGGGACATTTAACGCCGAATATGGTGAAGCTCTATCCGGTGTTGTAAATCAAGTGACCAAAACGCCGGGTAAAACGTATCAAACCGACATATCCGTTTATGGCGGTGATTACATAAGCGGAGATAATAATATTTTTTTAGATATTAACCATGTAAATCCTATTGGCGTAAATAATTTACAGGGCAGTTTGAGTGGGCCGGTCCCGGGTTTCCACGAGCGGCTCAGGTTCTTTTTATCCGCCAGGTATGTCAATGATGGCGGCTATATTTATGGGAAGCGTGTATTTAATCCATCCGATTCATCTGATTTCTCTGATGATCCGGCGACCCGATATATTGGCGCCTCCGGGGACAATAAATTTGTAAGTATGAATTATTCTCAGAAAATAAACTTACAAGGGAAGTTGCATATCAAGCTTGGAAATGCCAAGTGGCTTGTTCTACAGGCTTTATATCAACATCGAAAATTTAAAGAGTATAATCATTTGTATAAATTGAACCCGGATGGCAACTATACAAATTTTCAGGATGGAACGTTGATGAGCGCCAATTACACGCATGTTTTTTCGAACTCAACATTTATGGATTTTAAAGCGTCTGCTTTTTTAACCGAATCCAAACGCTATGTATATAAAAATCCCCTTGATCCCCGATATGTAAATCCCGAGCGGAAAAGAGACGTTAGTGGAAATGCTTTTTTAAGTGGTGGAACCGAAAACTGGCATTTCTTCCACAGTACAAATACATACACTGGAAAGATTGATATTACATCTCAGATATCCAATGTCCATCAATTAAAAGCAGGTGTTGAGCTACAAAGGCATCAATTAAATTATAAAGATTTCCAAATCCATGTAGATGCGGGCAGCGGGTTTAAACCGGCCTTGCCGGAAGCGGGTGGTTTTGACTACAATACGTATCATAATAACCCGTATCAGGCAGCCGCCTATATTCAGGATAAAATCGAATTGGATTATTTAATTGTAAATGTCGGGCTGCGTTTCGACTATTTTGAGCCGGATGGGATGGTATTAAACGAGCCGGATAAAATTGCCGATTTAGATGGCCTAACCCCGCCATTTCCACAGTCACTGTTTTCCAGGGCGTCGGCTAAATATCAATTCAGCCCGAGAATAGGTGTTTCATATCCAATGTCGGAAAAAGGGGCGATACATCTTTCTTATGGCCATTTTTTTCAGATTCCGCCATTTGATTTCTTATACAGAAATCCAAATTTTAGGATACCTTTAACGGGAAGCTATCCTGAATTTATTGGAAATACGATTGGAAATGCCGATTTGAAACCTCAACGAACGACTATGTATGAAGTCGGTTTGCAACAAGAAATAATGGCTAATCTTGGCCTTAAAGTTACTGTTTACGCAAAAGACATCCGTAATTTACTGGGTCAGGAACTCCATATAAAAAATGAGTTTAAAAAATTTGGTAAATATATCAACCGTGATTACGGTTTTGTAAAGGGTTTTACTGTTTCTTTTGAAAAGATCCCTGCGCAAAACGGATTTGGCGCCAGTATCGATTATACCTATCAAATAGCAAAGGGAAACGCATCTGATCCGAACGACGCCTTTGAAAAGGCTCAGGCCAATCCCCCAATCGAGGCAAATAATAAACTCGTGCCACTAAACTGGGACCGCAGACATTCGCTTAATGTAACTGCAAACGTCCGCTCCCAAGGTAATTATTTGCTAAGTATTATTGGCAAATTAGGGTCCGGGTTGCCTTATACCCCATCTATCCAGAACCAACGGACCGGTGTGGAAAACAGTGATAATAAACCAATGTTTTTTACAACAGATTTATATATTACAAAATACATACCTCTTGGTAGGTTCAAATTTTCCGTATTTTTAAAAGTATACAACCTTTTTGACACAGCAAATGAAGTAAATGTATTTGGCGATACCGGCCGGGCGGGATATACACTGGAACTGACCAGGGCACAAGTGGCCCCTCGCGGATTGAATACTTTAAAGGAGTTTTTTACCAGGCCGGATTTCTATTCCGCACCAAGACAGTTAGTGTTTGGTTTATCATATTCCTTTTAGCAGGTCCTTTATATGTATTGGAGGTTCAATAAATGTTTCGCGTAAGATTTAATAAAAGTATTTTTATAATTCTACTGTTTCTGTGGTCAAATCTGGTTTTTCCACAGAGGGTTGTGGATTGGAATAAAGGAAACCATAACTTTACTAAAAAAGGAATAATGGATGGTAACCTTGTGGAAACGGTTTATTACAATTTTGGGGAAATTGCGGATTGGAAATATGAAGCAAGGCGAAGCGGTGTATGGCCCAAAGGTTCCGGCCATACTTATGTTGATGGTGTAGCCATAATTGTCCAGGCCGAGACAGAAGACCCTCTGGGCAATGTTATCCACCCTTTGGAAACAAATTACTATGAATATACACGATACGATCCCACAACTGGCGTAACTTATGGATGGTGGCCCTTGCCGGGATATGCCAATCCTTTCCGGTCCAGCCCTGCTCAAAGCAGCAGAACGAATACCTGGCCGATCCATTGGCCGGACAGGCCCGATGATTGGAATGGTTCATGGAACGGTTTTTTTGGAAAAGGCGTCCAAAATGCGGATTTGGAAACTTATTTTGTCTTTGATGACAATGAAGACCGGGAATATATTTTAAGCCATAATTTTACACCGGATGTGGATGACCCCGAACGGGGCGGCTTAGGGATGCAGGTAAAGGCCCGTGGTTTTCAATGGTCACAGGTTTTGGCGGAAGATGTTATCTTCTGGTTCTACGAGATTACCAATATGGGCACGAAAGATTATGATAAAACCCTTTTTGCACAATATATCGATTGGGGTATTGGCGGGCATGATAATTCATCGAACAATGCCGGGAGTTTCAATAGTTTGTTGGATATCTCCTATGCCTGGTCAACGGTACCCGTCGGCAGTCCGGGAAACTGGAGCCCCGTAGGTCTTTCATCTTATGCCTTTTTGGAAAGCCCCGGGCTTTCCGATGATTTTAAAGATAATGATGAAGACGGCCTTACCGATGAGCGTCGGGACAACACCATCAATGTTTTTATAGAAAGACCGGATGATGACCCGTTTTTAGTGGATGTATCACAGGATACAGCAAAATTTCATGAATTTTATGGTTATTCCTGGCAGCCTCATTGGGATGCGGACGAGAACGGTAATTGGAAAAAATATTTTGATACCAACGGTAACGGCACATGGGACAGTGGAGAGCCCCTGAATGATGACGTTGGCACAGATGGGATAGGGCCTTTTAATGAAGGTTATGCGGGGCCTGATCCGGATGGGAGTGAAGCCAATGGCCGGCCCGATCAGGGGGAGCCAAATTTTGGTCTGCTGGATAAAGATGAATCGGATCAATTGGGTTTAACCGGTTTTATTGTTTTTCCCACGCATACGCCCTATGATCTTGATAATGATGAAGAAAACTGGGGCGCGCTTTCGGCATTGCCAACTCCTTTTGATCAATCCCTGATTGGGGTAAACCTGGCGAATTTTTTTTCGAGTTATCTATTCCATTTGAACGGAAGAAATACATATGGCAATGAAACAGGCGAAACACAACGTTTTTCAATGGCTTTGATTTTTGGTATCGATAAAGCGGATATCTTTCGCAGAAAAAAAACCGTACAAAAAATTTATAACGCAAACTATCGTTTTGCCAAACCGCCTGCAAAACCGATCGTTAAGGCTATAGCCGGTGATAAAAAGGTAACTTTGTACTGGGACAATAGGGCCGAAAAAACATTTGACGCTTTTTATCAGCGTATCAACTTTGAAGGGTATAGGATATACAGGAGTACCGAACCTAATTTTCTTGAAAATAAATTGATAACGGATGGCTTTGGCAAAGCTACCTATCGTAAACCCATTGCCCAGTTTGATTTAAAAGACGGCGTCACAGGGTTCCATCCGGTAAATGTCAATGGGGCATTATTCTATCTTGGCGATGACTCGGGTCTGGAGCACTCTTATATTGACACGACCGTGCAAAATGGTCAAACCTACTATTATGCCGTTGTTTCGTATGACAGGGGCTTCGTAACCACCTCTATTACAGGGGAGTTTATAGGTATTCCGCCCACCGAAACGACGAGTACAATAAAAGAAGAAATTACGGGAGAGTTATTGACGGATGTAAATACCGCTGTAATTACGCCCATGGCACCGGCGGCCGGGTATGTGTCGCCTAAAATTAAAGACTATTTCGCATCTGGGCCATCAACCGGATCGGTTGATGTTAATATTCTGGATCCGGATTCATTGAAGGATGACCATACCTATAGGATTGAATTTGAAAATACATCTGCATTTCAAAACAGCCCGAATCCCTCCTACAGGCTTATTGACTATAGTGAAAACGATACTATAATTGCCTTTGCAGAAATTGAAGGCAATCGGGCGCAAACCCCGGTTGTAAATGGTTTTGCCCTAAATATTAAAAATGATCCAACCGTTATGATCGATGAAAGCAAGACCGGTTGGGTAAAAGGGGAAAGTAATTATGTGGTGCAGGTTGGTTTTGACGCCCGTTTTGGATATGCCGGTCGCCGGATTGACTACCCTGCGGATTTTGAAATTCAATTTACAGAAAAAGACACCGGTGATGAAAGCTTCCCCGCTAGTACTTTTCTGCGTTCGGTCCCTTCAAATGTTACCGTTAAAAATTTAACGGAAAATACGGAGCATGCACAGTTTATTTTCCGTGATTTAGCGGGCGACACGCTTTTTAATGCGGTAAACCCGGATAGCGAAAGTATCGATGGGGATGCGGTTTTTCTGGTTTTCGGCGATTCGACCGGAAAAAAAGCAACAAAATTTTTAGATTCGAACATAAGCTGGTCGGTCACTTTTAAACGGGATACGACCTTAAAAGAAGCCCAGAAGGCGCCGCGTCCGGGCGATATTTTTCGTATTGTGACCAAAAAACCATTTCGTACCGGAGAGTATGTGGAATTCAGCGCCAAGGCGCCCGCGTTCGATAGACAAAAGGCCGTTTCCGATTTGGATAAAATTGCCGTGGTGCCAAATCCATATGTTGGCGCTGCATCATGGGAACCACTAAGTTCGAGTGTTGGGCGCGGGGAAAGACGTTTGTTTTTTATACATCTCCCGCAAAAATGTTCTATACGCATTTATACCGTTGATGGTAAGCTTGTAAAAACCCTGCAACATGACGCCGGCACGGATGATGGCCAGGAACCCTGGAACATGGTCTCGAAGGATGGGATGGACGTAGCCTTTGGGGTTTATATATTTTACGTGGACGCAGGGGCCATCGGAAGCAAAACAGGGAAATTTGCCTTGATAAAATAAGCTCTAGTGAGATTGAAGGAACAAGGCTTCTTTTGTATATGGAGACATTGCCCTGGCAATAAAATTTTAACAGGACAACTTTAATTTCATGACAGATGGTCCGTGCCATTAGGAACGGTTTCGACCATGGAAAAATAATTTATTTTTATTAACAGAAAAAAATGTCACAAAGGCCTAATATGAAAAAAATAGTAACTATATTTTTGATGTTGCATTTTTTTATTGTTCTCGGTTTAAGCCAGGACAGACAAAATATATCCAAGGCAGGCACCTCGGCAGCATCATTCCTTAGGATACCCGTTGGCGCAAAGGCAATCGGCATGGGTGGGGCGTTTGTAAGTCTTGCAAATGATGCTTCTGCATTATACTGGAACACTGCCGGCATCGCTGGCTTGTCCAAAAACGAGGTCATCGGCATACATTCGGATTGGTTTGCCGGTATTCGTTTTGATTTTGCTGCAATAGTGGTCTCACTTCAGGATTATGGAAGTCTCGGGTTAAGTGTCACCTCTCTTAATATGGATGATATGAAGGTGCGCACGGTTGAGCAACCGGAAGGCACAGGCGAGTTCTTCTCCGCGGGGGATTTGTCCATTGGCTTATCGTATGCCCGTTTTTTAAGCGACCGGTTTGCCATCGGTTTTACGGCCAAATATATCCAACAAAGAATATGGCACATGCAGGCCAGCGCCATGGCTATCGATTTAGGCACGACATTTAAAACAGATTTATTCTCGGGAATGGTTATTGGCGCATCTATCTCCAATTTTGGAACATCGTTACGGTTGTCTGGTAGGGACGCCCGGCGATTCGGAAGGATAGATCCTTTAAAATTGGGCTCCAATGATCGTATTCCACAAAATGTAGAAATGGATTCATGGGATCTGCCCCTTGTTTTTCAAATAGGGTTTTCTACCAGGGCTTATCGTAATGAAAACTTTGCATGGACAATCGCGGTTGATGCCGTAGATCCCAGCGATAATTATAAGAGTGTCAATACAGGCACTGAACTTATGTACCGTGATTTTCTGTTCTTGCGCGCGGGCTATTCCGCGTTGTTCTTATCCGATGCGGAGGGCGGCTTAAGCTTTGGACTGGGTCTAAAATCCTTGTCCTTACTTTCGCAAGTGGTTGTTGATTTTGATTATGCCTTCCGTGATATGGGGCGTTTAAAGGAAGTGCATACCTTCTCGATGGATGTTCAGTTTTAAGAGAGTCTGGTTTGTTAGCTATGTATTATTCAAAGATTAGAGTACTTATTTTATTTGTTTTGATTGTTGTCTCCGGTACGCGGGCCCAAAGGATGCCGTCGGACGACACGCAAAAAGGAATTAAATTAAAATCCGGACTGGTAACTGTGGCCTCTATTGGCCCTATCAATATATCAGTAGATGAATTTCAGTTTAATTATGATTTTGGGCCGGCATTTTTAAAGAGACAGAAAAATTCCAAAAAACGCTATCTTGATCTGATGATTAATGAAAAGATACTTGCTCTGGAGGGCTATGCCCAGCATCTTGATAAAACAAAACAGGTCAGAAATAGCCTTGGTTTAATTAAGGCGGATTTGATAAGCGAAGAACTCTTTAGGGACGAGGTGATGGCGAAGGTTTCAATCAGTAAAAGCGAAATACGAAAAGCCGTGGAACAAAGCCTGCAACATATTCATCTAAAATGGTTGTTCAGGAAAACATTGGTCAAAATACAACGTGATTTCTATGCGCTAAAACAGCGGGCGCCATTTGAGCGTTTGTTTAATAACCAGCTAGGCGATTCTATCAAGATTGACGATCGTTCCATGGAAAGCACACTTTTTGAGCTGGCCCATAAAAATCCTGCCTTGAAGTCTATTATTGATACTCTCAAAATTGGCACTTTCACACGTCCTATAAAATCAATAGACGGATACTATATTGTAAAGATAACCAATGGTTGGAAAGATAAGTTGTTAACCGAAACAGCGTGGAACACATCCAGCGAAAAAATGCATAATTTATTGTTTAAACAACAAATGGATTCCTTGTCGGACCGCTATGTTGATAGCTTGTTGCGGGCTTCAAATCCAATTATAAAAAGAGCGGGTTTTAATCTGCTACGTGCCTGGCTGGCCAAAAAGGATTTATCCATGGAGCAGTTCCATGCCTGGGGATTTCTAAAAAATGTTAACCTTGAAAACGGGCAAAATCTTACGGAAGCTATCAACAGCCACGGCTTAACAGAACTTGTGCGTTTATACAATGGAGCTGTATCATTAAGTGACTTTCTCTTCTGGTATCATCCAAGACGCACTTATATAAAGCTCAACAAAACATCAAGGGATGCATTTGCCAACTCGGTTCAAAGTCTTATATGGCGTATGTTACGCGATAAACTGTTAACCGAACAGGCCTTGCGCCGAGGGCTACAAAAGATGAAAAATGTTATTCGGCAAAGCCGCTGGTGGGAAGATAAAATCATTTTTTCAAAATATAAACTGGATTTGGCCAACACTATTGCCGTAACGGATGATGAAGCTTTAAAATATTATAATCACAATAAAATTTCTTATCGTTCGAAGAGTGGTGTTTATCAACCTTTCGATAAGGTTAAGACAGAAATTAAAAACAGTCTGCGTCGCGAAAAATATGGTACAAAATTGATACATGCTGTCCTGGCGGCAAAACAAAAATATAAAATCAAAATCAATCGCAAGGTTCTGAACGACATAGTAGTGGATACCGAAAATGATCCCAGGGCTATTGAAGTTTACACGGTTAAAAAAGGAGGACTGATTCCACGGCAGCCTTATCCGACAATTGATTCGGAATGGAAATACTGGTATTAGCAGATTAATACCACTTGTTTTAGGAACAGGCATGTCCGTGAAAAGAGAAAAATGAACAAGGTCCCACTCATATTTATTCTCCTTTTATCAGGGGGAATCCTTCTCCGCCCGGTCATGGCGCAGCAGGTTAATATCGAGCGTATCGAACAAATGCCAAATTTTCCACAGCCATACCGGATGCGTAATTGGAAAAAAGTTGCCTTTGGATATGATTCCCTTGTATTCGATCTTCAGGCCAAGGGTGAGTTTTTACCGCTTATTTGGAAAGATAAGGGCGGTATAAATTACCCGGATCATGAACGTTTTGGCATACATTCTTATGTGGGTACAAATTCGCCCTATACGGCGGAAGGGATAAATGAGTTGCCCGCTATTATCGGCGCCAGTCTTGTTGGCATAGATAAAAGCAAGCAGGCAAATATTAACTGGGTTTTAATGAGTGAAGAATTTTTTAATAACCGTCCGGAAGAAAATGTTTATCTGAATACCTTTCAGGGAAACAGCGGGTTAGACTGGTGGTACGATACAATGCCCAACATATTTTTCTATCAGTTGTATGATTTGTACCCGGGTGTCGGTGATTTTGAAAGACAATTTAAATCCGTGGCCGACAGATGGTTGGATGCCGTTGTTCAAATGGGCGGTAACGCTGCACCTTGGAATGTCCCGGATATGGATTTTCGGGCCTGGGAACTATCGACCATGACAGGCTTCGATGATGGCGTAAAAGAACCGGAAGCAGCCGGTGCCATAGCCTGGATTCTTTATAGTGCATTCTTTAAAACAGGTAATGATCAGTACAGAATCGGCGCCGAGTGGGCGCTGGAATTTTTAAATGCCCGGGTGCAAAATCCTGCCTACGAGTTGCAACTGCCTTATGGCGTCTATATTGCCGCGCGGATGAACGCAGAATTGAACACAAAATATAATATTGAAAAACTATTGAACTGGTGTTTTTCACCGCAGGATAATGTACGGGGTTGGGGCGCTGTTACAGGAAACTGGGGCGGATACGATTGCGACGGTTTGATCGGGGAAGCTGAAAATGAAGGATACGCTTTTGCCATGAATGGATTTGAACAGAGCGGGGCCCTGGTTCCAATGGTTAAATATGATGAACGCTTTGCACGGGCCATTGGAAAATGGATATTAAATATTGCCAATGCTTCGCGGTTGTTTTATGCCAAATATTTACCGGACAAAAACCAGGACAATGAAATATGGATAGAAGAACATGATAAGAATTCGGTGATTGCCTACGAAGCCTTGCGTGAACATGAATGGCATTCCGGTGAGACGCCTTATGCCAGCGGAGACGCCATGCGAAATAATTGGGGCAGCACAAACCTCGCCTTATATGGGTCATCCCATGTGGGGATATTGGGCGCGATTATCGATACAACAAATATTAGCGGAATATTAATGTTGGACGCCAATGCAACAGATTATTTTAATACAAGTTTTCCAACCTATTTAATCTACAATCCATATATGGTGGAGAAGACCGTGGACATCAATTTACCCCAAGGGAGCTTCGATATATATGAATCGCTTTCAAACAGTTTTATTGCTGAAAACACTTCCCAAAAACAAAGCGTTATAATTCCCGCGGACCAGGCATTCCTTTTGGTTTTAATTCCTACCGATGCGCGACTTTCCTTCAATTATAACACAACGTTGGCAAATGGCGTGGTAATTGATTATAGTTCCGGTTTAGGCATTGCAAACTATCCACCCAGGATAAAAAGCCTCGCTTCGGGCATGAAAATCGCCGGTATTTCCGACACCCTTCAGGTTTATTGTACTGCGGTTGATCCAGATGGCGATTCCCTGACTTATATATGGGGATTTGATGATGGCTATGTTGAAAAGATATCAAGTGGCCGAATCAATTGGATTGCGCCAACAATGCCCGGTGATTATAGCATCGGATGTATTGTTGCCGATAATTCGGGGTTAAGGGACAGCAGCCTGTTACAAATAAAGGTAATCAATAATCACCCTCCTGTTATCGATACCATCAGTGCAAGAACCTATATCATCCAGCCTTTGGATACGTTGGCGTTGACCTGTGTTGCGCACGACGACGACGGTGATACATTGTCTTATTCCTGGAAGGATGAAAATGATGATCTGCTGAATACCGGAAACTTATTGTCCTGGGTTGCTCCTTCACATCCGGGCTATTATAAATTATTTTGTACAGTCGCAGATCCTTTAAATGAAACCGCCAAAAAATATGTGGGAATAAGTGTAGGAAATCTTGTCCTAAGTTTACCTTTTAACGGCAGCGCGACAGATAGTAGCGGGTATTTTAATTCAGGTTTTGTCAACGGAGCGCTCTTACAGGCAGACCGTTATCAAACCCCTGGTTCAGCCTTTTGGCTAGATGGGGATGACGATAATATTATCATCAAAAATAATGAAAGTTTAAATTTTCAGGATGAAATAACTGTTCATTTTTGGTTTTCCGCGGATACATTTTATAGCGATAAAGAAGTTTACCCGATATCTCATGGCAATTGGGAAAATCGTTGGAAAATTTCGCTAAATGATAATAAACTGCGCTGGACAATTAAAACCGGTATGGGTGTAAAAGACCTGGATTTAGACGTAGTTTTACAAACACAAAAATATTATAGCGTCACTTGTACCTATTCCGGTTCAAAAATGAACATTTACCTAAATGGAAAAAATTCGGCCCGTACATCACATTCCGGTAAACTGGAAAAAACATCATATGATCTTGTATTAGGACAAAGTTTGCCCGGGGATTATAATTATGGCTTTAAAGGCGCCCTGGATGATATCAAGTTATATAACCGTTCTTTAACGGCAAGTGAAGTGCTCGGGTTGTATGATGTCGAAACGGCATTAAGAGGTAAAACCAATCATCCATTAAAAAATGTTTTGTATCAAAATTATCCCAATCCGTTTAATCCTGTTACCACCATTAAATATTCATTAATCAGAAACGGCAAAATTAAATTGGATGTTTATGATATAAACGGACGTAAAGTCGATATCATATTAAATACAGTGAAACCAGCGGGGGCCTACCAGATAAATTGGAATGCAGGCAAGTTGGCAAGTGGAATTTATTTTATACACCTGAATACTGGGGAAAATGATTTTGTTAAAAAAATTATCAAGCTTAAGTAAGGTTTCATTCTTAGTCGCAGTAGTTGTCGCAACACTGCTTTTAGCATGCAAGCATGAAGCCGAAAAAACGGCCACGGGCGGAAATGTGATCCGTTTGTCTTATTGGTGTGCGCCAAACCCCAGGGAAACGATGCTGGCCAATGAGCTTGTTGAACAATGGAATGCTCAAAATGATTCTGTAAAAGTTGATGTTCAGCCCATTCCGGCCAGTCAGTCATCGGAAGAAGTGCTGCTGGCGGCCATTGCCGCAAAAACCACGCCGGATATTTGTTCGAATATGTGGCCGGGCGCAATGGATGATTTTATCTCCTCCGGAGGGTTGGTGCGCCTTGACCAATTCCCCGATTTTGATGAATTCATTTCGGAGCGGATTTCGGAAAATCTTCTGACCACATTTAAGGCTTTAGATGGTCATTATTACCAATTGCCCTGGAAAACGAACCCAACCATGATTATCTACAACAAAAGCCTTTTTAAGAAGGCAGGAGTACAGGCCCCGTTAAAAACATATGATAGTTTTTTGTCCGCTGCCGCAAGGCTAACCGTGGATAAAGATGGAGATGGGAAAATAGATCAATGGATGTTATACCGAAACATCAAACCAATATGGTGGCAGCGTTTGTTCGACTTTTATCCATTTTATATTGCCGCCTCGGGTGGAAAAACCTTGTTTCATAACAATCAGATTGATTTTAATAATATTTCCGCTGTTGAGGTGTTCAGGTTTTTTAACATCATGTATAAAAATAAATTTATGCCTATTACAGAATTCCAGGGGGATAAATTTTTAGCCGGCCAATTGGCCACGCAAATAACCGGTCCGCAGTTTATTGCGTATATTAAACAATATAAAACAGATGATTTTAAATTTGGTGTTATGCCTATTCCTGTTCCTGAAGGTTATAAAGGGGATAATTATACATCGGGGGACTATAAAAACATATCTGTATTTAGCACAACAAAATTTCCACGGCAGTCCTGGCAGTTTGCTAAGTATTTGATTTCGGCCAAGGCGGATTTACGTTTGTTGCAGGTAGCCAGCCAGATACCCGTCCGTAAAAATTTAACCGAGGATTCTTTATACCGGCCGTATTTTGAAAAAGAGCCGGAAATGGCCGTGTTTGCCCTCCAGGCTATTCATACCCGCGGTGTTGACGGTGTGCCGGATTTGAAAGAAGTGTTTGATGTAATCTCCCAGGAATATGAAAGCAGCGCTATATATGGGGTGACGAGCCCTGCCCAGGGTATTAAGGACGCCAGCGCCCGGGTAAAAGTGATAATGGCGTGGAACCGGAAATAAAATGAATTTATTTGCTAAAATTAAAAAGAGCGAAAAAACCGGGTATTTAATGAGTACGCCTTATTTGATACATTTTTTATTATTTATCGCTTTCCCGCTTATTTTTTCTTTTGTGCTTATTTTTTTTAAATGGAACATCATAACCCCCATGGAATTTGTGGGCGCTAAGAATTTTGAACGGTTGTTTCATGACAGGTTGTTCTTTAAAGCCTTAACAAATACACTTCTTTTTTTAGTTATACATATTCCTTTGCAAATTATTCTTGCTTTATTAATGGCTGTGTTCCTAAATCAAAAATTAAAATTGCGTGGTTTGTTCCGGGCGTTGTTTTTTTTACCGGTGGTCGTATCTGGGGTAGTTGTTACCATTCTGTGGATGCAGTTATATTCTTTTGATACTGGTCTGTTAAACTTGCTCTTAAATAAGTTGGGCTTTGCCGGGGTGGCTTGGATAAACGATCCAATGTATGCCATGCCATCTATTGCTCTTATGGCGACCTGGAAAAATGTTGGTTTATATGTGGTATTATTTCTTGTTGGGCTACAAAATATACCAAATAATTTGTATGAAGCCGCCACAATGGACGGGGCAAATGAAGTACAAAAGTTTTTTCACATTACGATTCCGGGTCTAAACAATACCATGATCCTTGTTGTACTATTATCAACAATTGGTGGGTTTTCCTTGTTTATCGAACCCTTTGTCATGACCGCCGGGGGACCAATGAACAGCACGCTCTCGGCCATTTTGTATATTTACAATCAAGCCTTTTATTTTGGCCATATGGGCTACGCCGCAACCTTAGGGTTTGCATTTGCTTTTTTTGTATTAATTGTTGTCCTTATTCAAAAGAAAATCGTAACACAAAATTAGAATTCTACTATTATGAAAAAAACCGCTCTTTATATTTTTCTCATCATTTTTGCTTTGATATTTTCCTATCCTTTTTTGTGGATGCTTTCGGCCACATTAAAACCGGAGATTGAGATCGGTTCGTTAAGTTTGCTTTCACATAACTTTAGTCTGGATAACTACCGTGTGGTATTTAGCAAAATAAATGTAGGGCGTACTTTTTTTAACAGTATTTTTGTGTCCTTAAGTGTTACGGCCTCCGTAATCTTCTTTGGGTCTATTGTCGGTTATGCTCTGGCACGGCTTCGGTTTTTTGGTAAGTCGCTGATTATAAACACTATTTTGTTTACCATGGTCATCCCCTTTCAGATTACAATGATACCTATGTATATATTAATGGTAAAATTTGGCTGGATCGATACGTACCTGGCGCTTATCGTTCCGGCCATGATCAGTACTTTTGGCATCCTTTTGTTCCGCCAATTTTTCCTTGATATTCCGCAGGACCTGATTGATGCTGCGCGTATCGATGGTTGTAGTGAGTTCTCCATATTGTTTCGAATTATTTGGCCGATTTCCAGACCGGTTATAATTACCGTGGGCATTCTCTCTTTTATGGCCAGTTGGAACGACGTATTATGGCCGCTTATCGTGATCCGGGACCGTGCATTAATGACCATGCCGCAAGTGGTGACATTATTTAAAACAGGTGGGGCGGCGGACAGCCAGCTTGGCGTTGAACTGGCCGCTGCTGCGCTTCTTGCCATCCCCATAATTATTATATATGCGTTCTTTCAGAAGTACTTTATTGAGAGCATGGCCTCGTCAGGTCTAAAAGGTTAACCTGTTAATTTGAAGAATAAGGAGTTTTTACTTTGTTAAAAAGATTACCGGTAGAATTAAAACCAGATATGCGCCGTGTGGTTTGTATGAGTTTTAATACCCATAACAGCAAAACCGTGCAACGAATTTATAAAAATGTTATTTCCCTGTCCCCGGATATAACGCAAGGGACATATAATAATTTTATGTATGAATTTTCTTCTCGTCATAGAAACTTTTTAACTGTTCTGCAGGAAACGTTTCAAAAAATCAGTCAATTTCTCCCGGCCGGGCATCATTTATCCGATGTGCAAAAAGCGCTTATCGCAAGTTATTTTTTAAAAGAGTATTCCGTTGAGGCCGCGGCCCTGTTCAATCCGTCCCTGGTTGTTCATCCCAAGCAGGACGATGACAATAATTTGAAAGTGTTGATGAGCTTGCGCGCTTGTGGAGAGGGGCATATTTCGAGTATTGAATTTGTCGAAGGATATCTAAATCCGAACGGGAATCTCGACTTTATTGAACGTGGCATAAGCTGTGGCCTTGCAAACAGTAAAACTGTTGATGTGGAAAAAAGTGTTATTGAATTTGATGCAGAGATTCCCCTGAACGAACAAGTCCTTTTTCCGCTTACACCAGATGAATCCAATGGGATGGAAGATGTACGTTTTGTGCGTTTTGAGGAAAACAGTGAACATTGCATTTATTATGGAACCTTTACCGCCTATGACGGAAGCCATATTAAATCAAAACTTATTTGCACAACGGACTTTAGGGAATACACCATTCGTTCGATGAGCGGGGCAGCGGTAAACGATAAAGGCATGGCCCTTTTCCCCAGAAAAATCAATGATAAATATGCCATGATCTCCCGACAGGACGGGAATAATTTGCGCATTATGTATTCGGATGATCTACTTCGCTGGGAAAAATCAAAAATTCTTCAAACACCTGAGTTTCCCTGGCAATTCGGCAAGCTGGGCAATTGCGGGTCCCCAATCGAGGTTGATGAAGGCTGGATATTATTAATACATGGTGTTGGGCCGGTGAGAAAATATGTGATGGGAGCTTACTTATTGGCCAAGGATGATCCTGGAACAATAATTGCCCGGACAAAAAACTTTATCTTATCGGCAACTGGTATAGAACGGGAGGGTTATGTACCAAATGTCGTTTACTCCTGTGGGGGGATTTCTAATAACGGGACGCTGTATATCCCCTTTGCAATTTCTGATATCTCATCCGGAATGGTAACAGTAAGTGTAAGAGAACTCATCGATTCGATGGAAAAATAAAATGAATTACTTACAACAAAATATTATTACAAATAATGCAGGAAAAAACTTTATTAAAATATTTCTGATAAGCATTATTGTTTTTTTGGGATGTAAAGCTAGTCCGAATAAATCGTTACTAAACACATCGCATTTGGATCATTTGTATCAAGAAATAGAAATCAACAATCAATCCGCCGCGTTTGTGTGTATTTATTCTGACTATCCGACTTATGCCCCGGTCGAAGCTTTGGGCGAAGGCCTTGCCTGTGTTGATGATGTTGCCAGGGCGGCAATCTTATATTTTCGTTATTTTCAAAAGAGCCGAAATGCAATTTATCTGCATAAAGCAAAAAAACTAATCCGGTTTATTATTGAACTTCAGTCAAAAAACGGATTTTTTTATAATTTCATCAGTGTAAAAAATGTTATAAATAAAACGCGGGTAAATAGCCAGGCCAAAGCCGATTGGTGGTCCTGGCGCGCCATGTGGGCACTTGCGGAAGCAATGCACTATGCAAAAACGTCTAATCAAATCTATTATAAAGAGCTTGAAAATGTCTTTATGCGTACGCTTAACGCACTTGTGGATTCCGGTGGCGAGCATGTTTGGGAAAACATACCTGGCGATCAGGCTTCCGTTTTATTAATATCCCTGACCTCTTATTATAATGTTTCGTCCAATAAATTAATTACCGGTTATATTTCTTCCCTTGCCAATACACTCATGAACAGGCAAAAAGGGGATAGCGAAAAATCTCCGTACTATGCCTTTATGAGCTGGAAAAATGAATGGCATGCCTGGGGCAATGCACAATCTTATGCACTGTTAAAAGCGGGTCAAATCCTTGATGACAAAAAAATGATTGCAGCCGCGGCAAATGAAATCAATTTTTTCTATCCATATATTTTAAAGCAGGGTTTTCTTAAACAATTTAAGCTAGATAAAAATGACGAGATGATCGATGTTGAAAACTTTGAACAAATTGCTTATGCCGTCCGGCCAATGGTCTGGGCCAGCCTGGAGTTGTATAAGATCACAAAGGATTCTGTCCATGCCCTGCAAGCGGGTAAACTGGCGGCTTGGCTGTTTGGTGCAAATGTCGCTAATTATGTGATTTATGACGCCACATCCGGGCGATGCTATGACGGAATAGATTCTGCCCGTAAAATTAATCTAAACTCCGGGGCAGAATCAACTATCGAGGCCTTACTGACCATTCTTGAAGTTGAAAAAAATCCCATTGCCAACAACTATTTGCAATCCGTGTACAGGAAAACTTTAAATGAATGAGTCCTTGCTGAGCCTGAATGAGAGTGAATGGATTTTAAAACCGTCTATAGAAACCTTCCATAGTATTCCTGCAAATGTAAAAATTCCAGATCGGGGGATTCCAGCTATAATACCGGGTGATGTTTATTTGGATTTGCACACTGCCGGTTTAATTGCTGATCCCTTTTTCGGAGATAACGAATCTTCCCTTTTTTGGATTGCCAACTGTGATTGGGATTACGAGACAACTTTTATCATCGAAGAAACATCTAAGTTTTCACATCTTGTGTTTGATGGCCTGGATACATTTGCGGATATATACCTGAATGGTTCTTTGCTGGGGCATGCGGATAATATGTTTATACGTTATTCATTTGAAATAATGCCACTACTGCGCCAGGGAAAAAACGCCATAAAAGTTAAATTTTATTCAGCCCTTAAATCAGCTGAATTGCTAAAATCCCCGATACGGCAATTACCTTCCGCACGGCACCCAAACCGGGCATTTGTCCGTAAAGCACAATACGCATTCGGTTGGGATTGGGGGCCTGCTTTTCCGGGAGTAGGAATATGGAAGAATGTTTATTTGCAGAATGCAGATCGTGTTAAAATTAATCATGTTGCTTTTGAGACAACCTTAACCGGGAAAAACAGCGCAGCGATCCGCTATAAAATCCACTTCGGCCAACCGCTTGCATCGCCCTGTAGAATACAGATAACCTTAGCGGGGCATAATCGGGAATTAATAGATGAATTTGTCGTGGATGGGGGAAATGAGGGCATAGGAGAACTGTTGTTAAGCAATCCACAACTTTGGTGGCCACATAACCTGGGCGAACCGAATTTGTACAATTTTGAAGTTTTGGTTTTTGATAACCAGGATAAATTGGTTGAGTCTTTTAGGCAGAAGGTAGGGATTCGAACAGTTGAATTGCGTTTAAAGGAAGATGGGCAAGACTGTTTTAAATTTCTTATAAACAATGTGCCATTGTATTTAAAAGGGGCCAATTGGATACCCGCGGATTCCTTTTTGCCGCGGGTGGATAAAAAGAAATACAACAAGTTGATCACTGCAGCCAGGGATGCAAACATGAATGTTCTGAGGGTTTGGGGAGGAGGAATTTATGAAAACGACGTCTTTTATCAATTATGTGATCAGGCAGGAATTATGGTTTGGCAGGATTTTATGTTTGCCTGTGCAACCTATCCGGAAAATGAAACTTTTTTGGATAATGTAAAAAATGAAATCACTCAAAATGTGCACCGGTTAAAAAACCATCCTTCTATTATTCTCTGGTGTGGGAATAATGAGATCGAATGGATCTGGCATCAGGATTATGGAACAGCAGTTAACAAGATGCAGGGTTTCCGTCTTTTTCATGAGTTGATGCCGCAGTGGCTCGCGGAAATTGCCCCTGCAATCCCTTATTGGCCGTCCAGCCCTTATGGTGCTGATATAGATCCCAATAGCCAAAAATCGGGCAACAGACATGCCTGGGAAATTTGGAGTGAATGGCTCGATTATGGCGAAGTGGTTAAAGATAAAAGCTTGTTTGTAAGTGAGTTTGGATTCCAGGCCCCGGCTACGTACGAGACATTCAAGACCGTTTTACCGCACAATACCCACCATGTTAAAAGCGATATTTTTGAATATCATAATAAACAGGATGATGGCAATAAGCGCTTGTTCCATTTTTTAGACGCTCATCTGCCGGTGAAGACAGATATTGAATCATTTATTTATCTGGCGCAGCTTAACCAGGGTTTCGCCTTAAAAACCTGTCTTGAACATTGGCGGTTGCGCTGGCCCAAAACGGCAGGAAGTATCGTATGGCAACTGAATGATTGCTGGCCGGTCAGTAGTTGGTCGGTTATTGATTATGAACTGAGAAGAAAACATGCTTATTATTTTATAAAGCACAGTTTTCAAAATTTATTGCCCGGATTTATAAGACATGACGGACAGATTGATACGGTTATATTAAATGATATGCCCATTGATTCTCATGGTAAAATGAACATTTTTATCTGGGATTTTGAAAATCAATCAGGACTTTCTATGAAAAGTTTGCCCGTACATGTTAATGGCAATGGGCGAGTTGTCGCCCGGTCATTTTCCGAAACTGAATTAAATAATAAATGTTTGATTATTACGATATATGATAAAACGAATAATGTTTTTGGCCGAAATTTTTTTATCAATAAACTCTGGAAGCATGTAACATTGCCCAAGGCCCGATATAAAATAGATGTGATATCTGAAAAAAAATTACTTTTACAGGCTTCATCTATTTTGTTTTTTTTGAAAATTGAACATAAAGATATTGAATTTGAAGATTTTCCTGAAATTATTCTACCCGGTGAAAAGTATAGACTGAAAGTGATAGAGGGTAGATTGAAAAAAGATATGTCAAGGAAGTTAAAGATAAAGAATTTAAACGATTACCTATGTGAAATGTGAGAAAAACATGGCAACTGTAGAATTAAGTAACCTTTCAAAAATATATGACAAAAATGTAAAAGCGGTGACCAATGCCAGCGTTAAAGTAAAGGATGGTGAATTTATTGTCCTAATTGGTCCATCCGGATGCGGTAAATCGACTTTGTTAAGGATGATCGCCGGCCTGGAAGATATCAGTGACGGCGAAGTTAAAATTGCTGATAGAATTATAAATACGGTTCCGTCAAAGGATAGAAATATTGCCATGGTTTTTCAGAATTATGCTTTATATCCACATATGACAGTATATCAAAATATGGCTTTTGGATTAAAACTCAGAAAATACAGCCCCGAGGAAATTGACAAACGTGTTACGAATGCTGCTGAAATTCTTGATTTGGAACCGCTCTTGAAACGTAAGCCAAAACAGCTTTCTGGTGGGCAAAGACAACGTGTTGCCGTAGGCCGGGCAATAGTCCGCAAACCGGATGTTTTTTTGTTTGATGAACCACTTAGTAACCTGGATGCTAAATTGCGGGTTCAAATGCGCCTGGAAATTTCCAAGCTGCATAAAAAATTAGGTACCACAATGATTTATGTTACCCATGATCAGGTGGAAGCGATGACGATGGCCAACCGGATTGTTATCCTGGATAAAGGAAAAATTCAACAGATCGGGGCGCCTCTTGATGTTTACAATAACCCACAAAACAAATTTGTTGCAAGTTTTATCGGCAGTCCGGCCATGAATTTTTTTGAAGGGATAATTGAGAAAGGGGCTAATCCTCTATTTAAATCGGTTGAGCTTGAGATACCTCTTGCCAATAATATTGCGGATAATTTAAAAACCACCGTCTGCGAAAATGTTATATTAGGTATCCGGCCCGAAGATATAGTAATTGATGATCGCCAGCAAAAGAGTTTAGCTTCCTTTGCTGCAACAGTTGAAATTGTCGAACCAATGGGCAATGAATTATTTGTACACTGTATTGGTGAGCGCAGCAAATTTACGATACGGTGTGATACCGAAAAAGTTATAGTGCCAGGACAAAAAATAGTCTTGAAGATAAATTTTAAAAAAATGCACTTTTTTGATAAAGAAAGTGGCCTTAAAATTATTGGTTGACCATGTTTTTTCCGACAACAGAAATATATCCATTGATAAAACTGTTGAAGTACAGCGTTAAAAAACCACTTTCTTTGCAAGTCGCAAATCTGTGCATCCTCATCCATATTCGATAAAGATCAGCTAAACACCCTCCGATGCAAAAGCTTGGGAAAATAAGATGGCTTCAATATATATTTGTAATTGTGCCGACACAGTCACGTGCTTCAAAGCCAAGGCTCTCGAAACTGTGCTAATATGACTCATTGTCTGGATGGATTTGGGGTGGGCTTTAAATCCCCACTTTCCATGTGAGCTGTAATTTAGTGATAGTTACATATTAAGATTTCGTCCAAAAATGGTTCCCGACCGCATCTTTGATTCGACTTTGCTGCTTCGTTTCTAATAAAAAATCTAATGTGTTCAATTATTTTATCAGGGTCATTTTGCCCTGCAAAAAAATGATCCGGCCATCTGCTTTAAAAGATGCACTGTAGAGATAGGTTCCCGCAGAAACAAATTGGCCCCGGGCGTCTCTTCCGTTCCAGCGCCACCGACCCGCTCCAGCGGATACGACAAATTCACCGCTCCGGCGCACCATCTGACCAAGAATATTATAGATGTCAATATTTACCAGAGCGGTCTGCGGGGTGATGAAACGGATATCCGTTTGCGGGTTAAATGGATTGGGTACATTGGGCAATAATTTAAACGTTAAAGGCTGATTAATGATGGACTTGTCTATTTCTGAAGGGGAATCGAAAAAATTTAGCACAGCGTTCATCAATGTTTCCCTGGCGCTTTTTGGGTAAATGGTTTCCAATGGGAAGGACAAATGTGCCAGTTTTGCACCGGTGTTGGAACTCCCAAAGGGACCGGCGTAATAAACTCCCGCGCCACCCGCCGATGTCGATACGTTTTTATAGCTCAATCCAAGGGTGCTGCCATTTAGTGCTTTTATCGCATCCGGCCAATCTACATCAAAGGTGCCATGTGTACCGTCATCAAAGTTCACACTGATGGTCCGAAAGGGCATATCATCCAATCCTTCGACGGTATAAAAAGTATGTGCGTCCCCATTCGGGGCATCGGCAATATATTGTGCTTTCAGATAGTTTTGGTAAAAGGCCTTATCACCGTCCGAGCCCTTGGCGACCAGATCCCAGCCGATTTCGGAGCCGGAGACCAGCAGCATACCGCCCTGTAACAGATAAGATTGTACCCGTTGTTGTTCCTGTGTGGTAAATGTGTTGTCCGCCGTGCTTTCGTCGCCTAATATCCAATCCACATAAATAAAATCATTTAAAGACAAAGCGCCGTTTTCGATGGCCTCGTTGCTGGCCGAAAGCAGGCCCTTTTGCTGGTTTACTAATAAACCTGCATGTTGACGGATGAAATTGCGCGGGTTGTATGTTCCGCTTTGACGGTCAAAACCGTCCACGATCAACAGTTGTGCCCCGGTGCCGCCCGGTTGACCGGCCAAAACCGATGTTGCCCTACTTTTCCCGGCGCTGTTATAAGTACGGATTTTGAAATAATAAAGGCTGTCGGTTTGTAAATTGCCGACGGTTATCTTATTGTTGTTTGCCTGCAGCGAATCGTTAAAAACAAGACCGTCCCGTCCAAAATAAACCCAGTATCCTTCTGCGAACTGGACCGGGCTAAAATGCACAATTAACGAAGCGTTATCCGTTCCGCGTGTGATGTAAGGCGCATACGGTTCAGCCGGTTGTGGTGTGACGCCTTGCAAAAAATGCTTACGGATAACATTCCATAAATCGGTATAAGCGCCGTCATAATTGAGCGCCCACATACCAATGCCGCTTAAATTATTGGCGCGGGCCAGGCCAAATTTTGCTGATATGCTGCTATCCGTGTCCAGCCAGGTTTGTTGCCATTTGCCACCGCTTTGATAGCGAAACCAAGGTGCTTGCGTGAGGGCGTCCCATTGGGCCCCATAGCTTTGGTAACCACTTACGGAGCTACGGTAGAAAGCAGCTCCGTTGTATTTTTCCACCGCTGAGTGGGCGTCACCCGTGGTGGTTTGAAATTTTTCGCCATAGTAAGGCACCCCTAAAATAAGCTTCTCCGGGTGGTTTTGGGTCACGACGCCGTATTGGTTCAGAACCGTGTTGCTGATATTATAATTGCCTCCAGTCAATGGAGCGGTTGATGTGGAAAAATCGCTAAAACTCCCGGAAAATGCGTAGCCCATAATAAAGATATAATCACAAGCTTCGGCCAAGCCGGCAAAATCCCAACTCCCATTCCAGTTTACGGCCGGTCCGTCAAAGGAAACTTCGCTTCCGGGAAAAACGCCATGTATGGTCTGAGTCAGGTCGGACATAAAACTGTTTATATTTGCGCCTTTATCGCTGCTATGCAAACTTTCAAAATCAATGTTGACGCCATCCAATGAATAGCTGGATATTTTACTTTTAAGATTATTGAAAAAGGCTTGCTTGATAGAGGGATTGCTTATAATGGAGTGAATTTCATCGGCATCGAAATTAACGGCAGTCAGGATTACCTTTACCCCGTTGTTATGGGCGGTATTAATGAGATCGGTCCAGGGCCACCCGCCGGGGTTGGCAATCGATCCATCGGCCCTTACTGTGAAATCAAAACAAGCGATGTGGGTCAGCAGGTCATATTGCAGATTGGACAGGGCGCCCGGATATTCCCAATCCGGTAAAAAACCAAAAACCCTGCCGGAAAGACCACTTGCCCTGGCTGTTTGTAACGGCACTAAACCGTCCGGCCTTACATCGATGACCTGACCGGATTTATGCAAAAAACCGCGATGTTCTTCCCATTGAAGTTGATGAATGGATTTATGTTGCCGGCTGTAAGCCAGCCCGAGCAGAAGGCTGGATAGAATAATAAAACGGATCATATACATCCTTTTAATTGATCAAAACAATGAATCTATATTTTTACAAATTGTCTTCAGTTACATAATTTTTTGTAATATAACCCAATATAGGCAAAAGGATATTAAAGAAATCTTGAAAAGTTTCATTTTTATTAATTTGGCCGAGTGTATAACCATAAGATAGATATACGTGAAATACAGGCAGAAGAAGCAAATCCGCAAAGGGAGAAGGATTATGGGGAAAGAGCATGATGCGTTTGTAACAGATGTTGATGGAAAAAAAAATAAAAAATATAAAAAAAACGGCAAGCTAGCCACGACGTATTATGAAATGGAGCTGGCCCGACTACAGGAAGAGCTTGTAAAACTACAGTTTTGGGCCAAGGAAAAAGGTCTAAGGGTCCTGGTAATTTTCGAAGGCCGGGGCTCCGCGGGAAAAGGCGGTGTTATCAAGCGGATAACCGAACGTTTAAATGCGCGTATTGCCCGTGTTGTTGCGCTGCCAAAACCGACGGACCGTGAAAAAACCCAATGGTGGTTTCAGCGCTATGTAACCCATTTGCCCGCCGCCGGGGAGATTGTTCTGTTTGACCGGAGCTGGTACAACCGCAGCAATGTGGAATGGGTGATGGGTTTTTCCACCGAAGCCCAGGTCCAGGAGTTCCTGCGTTCCTGCCCGGAGTTTGAACGGATGCTGGTCCGTTCCGGTATTATCCTTCTTAAATACTGGTTCTCCGTGAGTTATGAGGAACAAAGCCGTCGTTTTAAAAGCCGCAACCAGACTCCGTTAAAACGCTGGAAGTTAAGCGAGATGGATTTGGAAGAGCATCGTTTATTCGTCCGCTATTCCAAGGCCAAAGATATGACTTTTGAATATACAGATATAAAACAAGCGCCTTGGTACGTGGTACCATCGGATGATAAAAAACGCGCCCGCCTCAATTGTATTAGTCACATCCTGAGTATGATACCTTATGAAGACATCGTTCCCGATCCGGTAAAAATTCCCGAGATGAAAGAAATCGCCTATATCCGTCCGCCCAAGCAGGAACAGACATTTGTGCCGCAAATTTATTGAAAATATTTTTACTTTTGCACAGTCGGAAAGATATAACCTTTGCGGTTATTTTTCCACAATTGTGGCCAATCTTCCTTAAAGTCTTTTTCGTGGCCGTGCGCTAAGCCAGCCAACAACCATGGTCACCGTTGTTCCCAGCAAAACAAACCAGGTCCAGTGCATAAACGCCGGCGTTCTGGTGATCAGTGGATACAAACTAACAAAGAGCATGATCAGGATACCCGAACTGAAACCGATGATAGCGCTGCGTTCATCGGCCCGTTTGACAAATCGGCCAAGTAAAAAAGTACCCAATAATCCGCCGTAGGTAATGGAAGCAATCCCCAATGCAACCTCGACCACCGAATGATTGAGTGAGATAAAACTAACTGCAACAAGAATTAGGATAATCGCTGCGAGAATGGTAAAACGCCGTGAATAACTGAGTTGTTGCGTGGCCGTGAGTGTTTTCATTTTATTCTTAAACAAATCCATGATGGTCGATCCGGCCAGAGAACTCATCGATCCGGCCAGTGTGGACATCGCAGCGGCAAACAATCCGGCGATGATCAGACCTTTTACGCCGGTGGGCATCTGGCGGATAATATATAGCGGAAATATTTCATCGGTTTTATGAAAAGGCGCCATGGGATGGCTGATCGATATTCCATGATAGAAAGCATATAGCAACAAACCGATAATCAGAAACAGTGAAAATTGCAGGATGATGATTACACCGGAACCGATAATTGCTTTTTGGCTGTCCCGCAGATTTTTAGTTGTCAGCAAGCGTTGTACAATAAGCTGATCGGTGCCATGCGAGGCCATGGAAAGAAAAGTTCCCCCGATAACCGCGCCAAAAAATGTATAAGGCGTGCTAAAAAAGCCTTTTATTGATCTGCCAAAATCAAAATTAAACAAAGCCGTTTTGCCCGCATTGATAGCAGGTTGCAAAGAAACACCGGGAGTGTTTAGTAATAGCACCAGGGCAATAAGCGCCCCGCCGATGTAAATGCCCATCTGAAGCACATCGGCCCAAATAACGCCTTTTATCCCGCCGGTATAGGTATAGATCAATGAGACCGCCCCGATGAGAATGATGGAGATCAGATAGATATGGGTGTTTCCCCAGTCGGCAAACCAGGGTGCGGATTTCAGGATCAAGGCCAGCGGGATGGCCGTTGCAAACAAGCGGACGCCATCGGCGGCAATCCGGGTAAATACAAAAACGGTGGATGCATAGCGTCGTGTTTTATAACCAAAACGATTTTCCAGAAAGGCATAGGCTGTTTCCAACTTACCGGTTTTATACGCAGGCAGAAAGAATATAGCCACGAGGATACGCGCCAGTAAAAAACCGATGGTCAATTGCAGAAAATTCAAATTGGATACATAAGCCAAACCGGGAATGCTGATAAAGGTAAGACTGCTCGTCTCCGCCGCAACGATGGAAAAGGTAACCGCCCACCAGGGAACAGACTGGCCCCCCATAAAATAATCACGCGTATCTTTTTGTTTACCACCGCTAAACGAACCAACCAATGCTACAGTGAGCAGATAGCCGATAACAATAACTACATCAATCAGAGAGAAATTCATATTTATTCCGGGTATATTTACATTTATAAAGCTTTTTTTATAAGAATCATATACAAATGGTACAAAATGTTTGTTAATTTACTCAGACATTAAATCATTCAACTAAAGTTCCGAATATTATTTAAAATTTCTGACTATACTTAAAAAAAGAGTTACCGAGTAAAGATAAACGCATTTGTAATTATGGAGCATTTATGGTAAAGCTGGCTTTGGTTATAGATGATGAAGAACCGTTAAGGGACATCATCTGTAAAGTTTTGGAACACATGGGCATTGCAAGCCTTAGCGCCGCCAATGGTGATGATGCCATTGAATTGTGCCATAATCATCATGAGACCATTGGTTTGATTATTCTTGATATGAACATGCCGGGAAAAAACGGGAAAGAAACTTATGCCGGCATGCTTCCTTTTTTACAAAGCACGGAACCTTTGATTTTTATGTCCGGTTATGACGTATCGGATATTATCGATGAATTGGAAATTGACGCCCCATGGGTTTTTCTGCAAAAACCATTTACCATTTCCATATTTCAACAAACCGTTAACAAAGTGATTGAGCTTAAAAACTAACTTACGTTTTTTTTCATCGAAAGTGCAATCCGTCCACGCTCAATATCGATCTTACTCACCGTTACATCCACAATATCGCCGACCGCCACAAATTGATGCGGATTTTTTACATATTTTTCGGCCATTTGGCTTACATGTACCAAACCGTCCTGCTTAACGCCAATATCCACAAAGGCGCCAAAATCGACAACATTACGTACGGTCCCTTTAAGGATCATGCCTTCTTTTAAATCCTCTATTTTTAAAACATCACTTTTTAGAATTGGTTTGGGCAGTGCATCACGTGGATCGAGGCCCGGTTTTTCCAGGTTGCCGAGGATGTCATCAAAAGTAGGTTTTCCGATACCTAATTCGGCCAATAGTTGATCCAGTTGGATGCCGCTGTCTTTCATCCTGGAACGGATCAGGAGTCCCTCGCCTTTTAAATCATTGATCCCGAATTTATCAAGGATTTGCCGTGCCGACCGGTACGATTCGGGATGGATGGACGTGTTGTCCAGGGGGTTGTCCCCGTTGGGGATGCGCAAAAATCCGGCTGCCTGTTCGAAGGCAATTTCCCCGATGCCCGGAACATCTTTCAATTTGGCGCGGCTGCGGAAAGCGCCGTTTTCGTCACGGTATTGGATGATATTTTGCGCGGTCCGGCTGGTCAACCCGGAAATATGTTTGAGCAAGGAGGCCGAAGCGGTATTCAGGTTTACCCCGACACTGTTTACACAACTTTCCACTACCTGGCCCAGGCTTTTCATAAGTTGTCGTTGGTTGACGTCATGTTGGTACAAACCCACACCAATGCTTTTTGGGTCGATTTTTACCAGTTCGGCCAGGGGGTCCAGCAGCCGTCGCGCGATTGAAATGTTTCCGCGCATGCTGGCCTCGAGATCGGGGAATTCTTCCCGGGCTGTCCTGGATGCGGAATATACGGATGCTCCTGCTTCGTTAACGATGATATAGGCCAGGTTCCGTGTGCCTTTTGTTTCCGCGATGATTTCCGCGGCCATTTGTTCGGTTTCCCGGCTGGCGGTGCCATTGCCAATGGCTATAATGCTCACATCATATTTTTCTATCAGATGACGTAACGCGGCTTTAGATTCCATGTATTTGTTTTGTGGTGGATGGGGGTAAATGGTCAATCCTTCAAGATATTTTCCGGTTGGATCAATCACGGCGACTTTTGAACCGGTACGGAAACCGGGGTCGATACCCATGATTATTTCCCCGCGGACCGGTGGTTGAAGCAGAAGATTCTTCAGATTTGTGGCAAAAACTTCGATGGCATGCGCGTCGGCTTTTTCGGTTAAAGCGTTGCGTACTTCGCGGGCAAGGGACGGGGCAAGCAAACGCGTATAACTATCCGTGATTGCCTGTTCCAAATCCTGCTTAAATGCCTCGCTTGTTTTATAGTTACGGCTTATCCGGGCGCACATGGCATCTTTGTCCGTATCGATCCCTACTTTTAGTATGCCCTCGGATTCTCCGCGGTTGATGGCCAGGATGCGGTGCGGGACGATTTTTTTTACGGTATCATTAAAATCATAATAGTTTTCATAAACCGTGCGCTCTTTTGGTTTTTTGGCCTGGACGATAATACGGGCATCATCAAAGGTGCTTTCACGCAGCCTGCTGCGGATATCGGCGTCTTCATTGATTATTTCGGCGATGATATCGCGGGCGCCCTGTAAGGCCTGCGACGCATCATCCACCCCTTTTTCCGGGTTTATAAAAGCTGCCGCGGCTTGCAACGGATCATGATCATTGGCCCCCGGGTTTAAGATTATCCGCGCCAACGGTTCCAGCCCGCATTCTTTAGCGACCGTTGCCCTGGTACGTTTTTTGGGCTTATATGGCAGGTATAAATCTTCTAACTCCTGCAAACGGGTGCAGGCGGTGATTCTTTTCGACAGCTCTGGTGTTAATTTGTCCTGCTCCTTTATAGAATGAATGATGGTTGCTTTGCGTGCTTCCATCGCACGCAGATAATTGATGCGCTCTTCGACCCGACGGATTTGCTCCTCATCGAGTGAACCGGTTACCTCTTTACGGTAGCGGGAGATAAAGGGAACCGTATTACCGCTGTCCAGCAAGTCAACGGTATTTTTTACCTGGAGGGCATTAAGCTTTAGTTCCGAGGCGATCAATTGGTACATTTCAGGATCGGTCATTGTCTTCCTTGTTTGATAGTGAAGCATGTCTGATTTCTAACAGTCAGCTAATTTATGTAATTCCTCTCTTGATGCAAGATGATTTATACCTGTATTTTTAAATTTATGACAGGAAAGGATTTAGTGAAAAATATTTTTATCAAATTTCAAGAATATAAATTTCAGATGATTCGTTAATTTATTGTAGGTTAAAGTCAGATTTAATAAAATGATCATCATATATTATAGATCAATTTAAATTTTTTGTAATAGGAATTTAAATAAAGTACACTAAGCGTTCGATAAATAAGATTCTAAACATGTCAAAGGTTAAGGAAGGCCATGCTGGATAGAAAAGAAAAACTCTCCCGTCTTATTCAATTGGGCTTGGAAATAACACAGATAAGCGATCTGGATATTTTGCTGGAAAAGGTCCTGACTGAAGCACGTTCCCTGGTAAATGCGGATGCAGGCTCTATTTATGTAAAGGAAACCAATGAAAAACTTCGCTTTAGCCATGCACAAAACGATACATTACGGGCAAAACTCGGCCCCAACAAAAAGCTGATATATACCACCTTTTCGTTACCTATCAACAATAATTCAATCGCCGGATTCGTGGCCAATAACGGTACAACCTTAAATATTCCCGATGCGTATAAAATTTCAGGCTCATTGCCTTTTTCCTTTGATGGCAGCTATGATAAATTAAGTGGGTATTACACGCATTCCATGCTTACCGTTCCCTTAAAAAATAACCGGGGCGATATTATTGGCGTATTGCAACTTATAAATGCCCAGGATGATAGCGGCAACAATGTGGCCTTTATGGATGAAGACGAGCCGCTGATTAAGCATTTTGCCAATTATGCGGCCAATGCCATCGAACGGGCACAACTGACCCGTACCACAATCATGCGTATGATAAGCATGGCGGAACTACGCGATCCGAAGGAAACCGGCCCACATGTCAACCGTGTGGCGGCTTATTCGCTGGAAATATATGAGGCCTACGCACGGCATCATAATATTGAGAAAAAAATTATCGACGCCCAACGGGATTCCCTGCGGATGGCCGCGATGCTGCACGATGTGGGTAAGGTGGCCATCTCCGATCTCATCCTGAAAAAGCCCGGTCGCTTTACCGAAGATGAGTTTGCCATCATGAAACAACATACCATACTCGGCGCCCGATTGTTTTTAGGCGCGCGCAGCGAGTTTGATGAAATAGCCGAAGAAGTGGCGCTCAATCATCATGAACGTTGGGACGGTAATGGATATCCCGGTTTTGTTGATATTAAAACCGGGGAAGCACAAAATGGATATGGTGATGAAAATGGTAAACCACGCGGCAAAAAAGCCGAAGAAATACCCTTATTCGGACGCATCGTAGCCGTGGCCGATGTGTATGACGCGCTGTCATCCAAAAGGGTGTATAAAGACGCCTGGGACGAAGACGATGTGATAAATGCACTCAAAGAAGGCGCCGGTTCACAGTTTGACCCCGAGCTGATAGAAATTTTTCTTGAAATCACCGATGTTATCAAATCTATACAGCAACGCTACCCGGATGATTAAGACAATCTCTGCAATAAAAGTATCCGCCCCATATCTGAATGCCGGTTGATTGCTTCCGGGACTGCGAAATATAAAGTTGTATTTTTTTTACCTTTTACCTTTTACCTTTTGTCTAATGCCAGGTTCTGTAATGTTTTACAGATTTTCTACTTAAATTGTGTTCCCTCTGCCTGTTTTGTTCCGATAAAACCAAACCGTCGTTATTGTTTTCCCTGTGAGTATCCGCTTCACAGGCTGGTAAAGGCGCCGGGTTTCGAACTTCCCGGAATAAATTGTGCGGCTTATGCCATACGCCCCGTATAATTTTCTTTGACATCTTTAATGATAAACGCGCTAATTTCCTCCGGTTTGTAAAATATATGATGTGCACCGTGTTCCTGCAATTCATCCACGCCGCGGAAACCCCAGGCCACACCCGCTGCAATCATACCGGCATTTGTAGCGGTTTGCATATCGATGTATGAATCCCCGACAAACATGATCTCATCCGTTTTGTGACCCAGCAAATCTGCCAGCGCCAGCGCGGATCCGGGTTCCGGTTTACGCGGATATTCCTGCTTATGCCCCCAAATAAACTGGAAATGAATTTCACCTAATAGCTGTTGCACACATTTTTGTGTAAAGCCGTGTGGCTTATTGGATAGGATTGCATAAGGCAGATTTTTTGCCGTCAGGCTGTGCAGCATTTCGGGTATCCCCGGATAGGGTTTTGTAAAATCCGCCCAGTGTTGGGCGTAATAGGCGCTGAATTCAGCAACATATTTTTGGACCGACTCCGGGTTGCGTCTGTTTGATGGCAAGGCCTGTTCCAGCATATAATCCACCCCGCGGCCCACAAAATAACGGAAAGCATCCGGTGGGTGGGTGGGAAAACCATTGTTTGCCAAAACCGCATTTACCGAATTTGCCAGATCCTGTAAGGTGTTTAACAAGGTGCCGTCCAGATCAAAAATCACTGCTTTCGGGGTCATGGCCGTATCCCGGCCGGTACAACATCGACCCAGCCCCCAGCCTTCGTGGCAAGATAACTATGGTCGTACATGGCCTCGGTCATGGCGCCCGGCAAATAAAAATGACCCTGGCTGACCACATTGATTTTTAACAGAAAATTCCGGGTCTGCTTTCCGTAGAGATCAAAGAACCACTGTGCCCGGTCATCCCGTATATCCCGGTACGTTCCGTTTGTCACCCGTAAGCTGGTTGCCCAGGAGGGCAGGGCAGTATATTGGGACAGGTTGTTTTCTATTTCCCACCCCGAGGGAATAATCTGTGTTAAGGCCAGGTTTTTTAACCTGCCCCGCCGGGCGCTTAACCCTACTTGGAAAAGTCCCCAAATTGTTTGTCCCTGTTTTGTCCTTGATGGGTTTATTGCCCGGCCATCTTCATCCATCCAACGGACATTAAGGCTAAGGTTTCGCGCCGTATTCTTTTGTGTGCTGACCAAAGGAATGCCGCTCCAATCAAGCGTGGCAAACAAACGCTTGGATGTACATTTGTCGGAGAAGTCTATTCGGATGTCCTGATCCATTTGCGCATCCACGTCTATGCTGAAAAAGTTTTGATCGGTGTCGAAGGGTTTTTTCTGACCGCTGGCGAAGTGTATGCTACCAATTAACTTTTGCTCCGTGTTCTTGTTGTCAATCATGGCCGATTGATATTGCGCCAGCCCCATCAGGATAAAAGCTTTTTCCTGTGTGGAAAGCCAGTTGTCCGAACGCATAAGTACGATCAGTTCATCCGCCAGTCGATCCGCCTTTGGCCATTGTTTAAACAAAACCGCTTGCTGCAAAATTAACCCTTTATCCCGTTGGGCGGTACCAAAGGTATGTTCATCATAACCTTTGTCGGCCACGGTTATCCCTGCTTCACTGCTGATCCGTTTGGCCTCGTCCTCGTTACCGGAAAGTTTATAGGCGGAGGCCAATAACCAGCGCTGGGTATTATTAAGCTGATCCAATGCCCCCTCTTTTATCAGGTTCATCGGCCCGATGGCCGGATTTCCCGAGAGCGCAAGTAAATATAAGCGGTACAAACGTGTGGTCATGTCTTCGGTTGTCAGTAAAGCGCGGGATTGTTCAAAACGCTGCCATCCGTCAAATAAATCATCCGGCACATAATACCCGTGCTTGCGGTCCTCAATCATAAAATGACCGGCGTAATTGGTCCCCCAGGCGGAAAAATCATTGGCGCCCGGCCAATAGCTGAATGCGCCCGAGCGCAGGGTAAACTTCCGCAGGCGGCGCAGGGCACTATTGATATTGTCGGCAATATCCTTATCCGCAAGTTGCGATGGTGCGATAAAATTTCGAATAAAAAGCTGGGGCAGGGCCGATGATGTGGTTTGCTCAATACAGCCATAGGGATAATGGATCAGTTCGAACAGACGTGGGCCAAGGTTCATGTCCGGTGTAAGACGCAAGGTAAGCCGCGCTTTGCTGCTGCCCTTTATACCCCGGGGCGGAATTTTTAACCGCACCGAATTGCCGGGCATCGTTTCCTTGCGTATTGAAATATATTCCCGCTGGGCTGAAGCACGGATGGGAAGATCGGCCGTGTAATGTGCACTGGACCTGCCGTCGCCGGCCTCAATACGGATCTGTGCCGGCCCGATGGCAGGTGACGCCTGTACCCTAAAATTGATATCCTGTTCACCGGTTTGCGTAAAAGTCAATTGGCGCTCGGCCGGTCCAACAACCTTTATGGAGCCTTTGGTTTTGATTGTAACGCCGACGGGCCCGTCGGGGATTGTGTTGGCAAATACCGTAACCGGTAGCGTAACCACATCCCCTGGCCCTAAAACCCTTGGCGCGGTTGGCAGAACCATCAAATCGGCCTTTACCGGAACACTCTTTTCAAGGCTGCCGTAACGATTTTTACTGGCGGAAACCACCATTAGACGCAGTTCACCGATATAGTCCGGCATTGTAAAGTGAACGGTTAATGCGCCGTGTGCATCGCTTAGCAATGGGCCTTCAAAAAAAGCCACAGGTTTAAATCGACGTAGCGCGCTGTTTTTGTCCTTGCTGTTGGTTTCCCTTTCGCTCAGCATGGCAAGATCCATGTCACCGCCGATGGAAAAAGTTTTAAAGATATCGCCGCGGTTGGCGCCAAGTACCTTGCCATAGAGGTCATAACTGCGTATCGAGAGCTTTTCCTTCCGAAAGAAAAAGGCCAGTGGGTCCGGGGATTTAAAACGGGTCAGTTGCAATAAGCCTTCATCAACCATGGCGACGGTGTATTGGGTAGGCTGTTTGTCGCCTGTTTGCAATTGGATATCAAAACTTTGCCCGGGTTTAAGCTCTTTGGGCATTTGCAGCATAATTTCCTGACGCGCATCCGGGTTGTGGATATTGAGTGGCACCACGCCATAACTGCGCAACGGACGATCACTGAGCGTTGCCTGATGCGGTTGTATTACCGAAACCGAAACATAAGCGGTCGGTTGCATCTCTTCGGTAACGGGGATACGGACTTTTTCCGTGGGGCTTTTCCCTGACGGATAATGCCAGTGATTGGCAATGATATGTCCGCCTTTTTCAACGGTGACCAGTGCGATGGCCTCTGCAGGCATGGGAAAGGAGATAACCGCCTCATCGCCCGGCCGGTACTTTTGTTTGTCACTGTGCAACGCCAGGTCACCGGCGTCTTTTGCCCGGTTGCCGCCGCCATAAAATCCAGCGCTAAAAAAATAATTTACCGTATGCCCGCCTTTCGCCGGATCGGAGAATTCGATCATATATTCCCCGGATTCTACCGGGGTAAACTGTAGGTTTACCGGGCGTGCGGCGCTGATCAGGGTACCTTCGTCCAATTGAATGGAATTTGTTGCTTCCTTAAAACGCATACGGAAGCGGTCCCTGCTGTTATACTCCCACCACCAGTTTGACTGGTTGTGATAAATACGGTAATGGATGCTTTTTCCGATAAGGGCCTTGCCTTCCGTGTTTACCATGACCGCCGGAATTTTAAGTGTACTGTTTAATTGGGCATAATTCCATTGCAGCTCCGCGGGACGGTAGCCGATATAAAGGGGATGTACATGAAAGGGAACGGCTAATTGGCGTTTGACGGGACGGCCGCCTTTTTCATGTACGGCTACATTAAATAAAGCGCGCAGCATTCCCGGTGCATTGCTTAGGGATGGCTTTCTCCAGCTTGTGTCAAACGCGCCATTCTTATCCGTTACCCCGCTGCTTACCTGTTCATCAATACTGTGAAAATCACTATTGGTTGAATTGAAGACAAAATCTTTATAGTTCTTAAAACGTGTTGGCACGCTATTTACCGATACCCGGATATTGATGGGCAAACCGCTGGCCGGGGCGCCAAATAAATATTTTGCATCTACATGGAGGGCGGCATTTTTTGTTTTGTTGTTTAGGATTTGTGGATTGGATGACACCGCAACTTTTAAACGTTCCGGCGCGATTGTTTCGATGCGAAAGCGATGGTCAAAACTGGTCGCTCCGGCGCTGAACTTTCCAATGTAAAGACCCGTGGGGTCTGTTGCTGCACTGCTGAATGTGAAGGAATAGAATCCATCCACTCCACTGGTATTTGTTTTTTCATACACCAGTTGTCCCCTGGGATTTTTTACTTTTAGCGTTACCGGCAAACCATCCGGCATTGGCTTTTCATCTGATCGGAAAAGCGCTGAAACGTGGATCGTGTCGCCCGGACGGTACACGCCGCGGTCATTATATATAAATCCCTTGTAGGTGTTTTTTAACTGGACTGTTCCGCTGATATCAAACGATGACAGGTTCCAGGCCATATCATTTGTTTTGATTATGCTGCGCTGACCGTTCTTAAGCCCTTCCACATAAAATATATTTTCGGCAATATCATAAAATTTTGCCATCCCTTCGGAATCGGTTTCCAGCTCTCCGATCATTTGGTTTTGAAGAGTACGCAGGATGATATGTGTTTTGGACAGGGGTTTACCGGATATGAGGTCCGTGGCATATACACGGGTATCGTTTTTGCCTGTTTTAAGTGTCAGCCCGATATCGGAAACGATGACCGGTTTATACACATTGGCCATGTTGTACATGTACCAGTAACTACCGACTGAGCCGTAGCGGTTGCGTTTGTTACGTCGGTAGCCCCGATAACTGTTGTCCTCCTTGGGGATTTTATATATCATATCCTTTTTATTAAAACTGAGATGCAAAAGTAAAAACCCTCTGGCATGGCCTTCGATCAGCTTTTCAACATTGACTTCGCTCTGTAACCATTTATTTGGCGCCGATGAAATCACCAAATCTGTATCAGCAACGGTAATGCCTACCCTTTTCATCTGATACGAGAATTCATTTCGTCTCAAACTGTTTCCATCAAGCCGTTCCATCTGTAAGAATTGCCCGATGTTGGATTCGAACACACGCATGATATTTAAATGAACTTTAGCCACGTTCACCGTCATAAAGGCAATTTTTTGCTCCTTATCGGAAGGAAGGATAATTCCACCTCGTGCAAAGCGGATTTGTGGTTGTATGTTTTCGAAAGTAAGCTTTTCCTTTGTGAGTTTAGTCGTTTGTCCGCCCCATTTATCACGAATACCCGGATGGATGTTGATGGTATAATCCTGACCGTGGACAAATGGACCGCTTAAAATTGCCGTACTTGCCGATTTTTTTATTTTGATTGATATGGCCGGTTCGATGCTTATCAAACCGCGGATATCCTGATTAGTGGCCAGTATGTCGGAAAAAGTTACTTTTATCTGTGGATTGGCTTCGTTTCCTCCGGCAACGGTAACGTTCAGGGCTTTAAAACTGGTGATGGCGGGCAGAAGGAGATCATATTTAAAATCACGTTCCAGTTGAAGGGCAGCGGCGTCCACCTGAACTAAAAAATGGCGGTCCGTTTTTTTGCGTTGGAGACGTTCTGTGTTAAATGAAAAGCTTCGCCCGCCTCTTTCCATGTGCCATTTTAAGGGCAGGGTGTTGCGGCCTTCCTTTATGGCAAAAGCATTTTTTACCGCATTTAAATCGGATTTTAACAATAGTGAGATGCGTCCGCTGTAAATAACAATATCGGCTTTGTCTTCGTTCCCGGCTGTAAATTGGCCATCATATCCGGTTACTTCCTGACTTAGTGTACGAAAAGTGAATTTTATCGGCGCGATATCTTTAAAACGGTTGGGCAATAGCAAGCTCAGGTTCAATGATGCTTTGTATTCCGTTCCTCTTGCCGCTTCTTCCAACGGTGTTGCTTTCAGGGTCCGGGCGTCACTCCAGCTTAACCGGACTTTTAAGTTTGGGTCAATCTGAAATGCTTCTTCGACCGGCGCATCAGAGGTATCTGTAACCACGGCATTTACGAAGCGGATTTGCAAGGGCGCATCCGGAGCGATTACGCTGGCCGGTAACGCGCTTATAATTTTGGCTGTTGGCTGTTTTACTCCGGATGATTCCGTTTGGCTTTTCTCGCTTTTACAACCAGAGAAGGTTAACGCTGCAATCGCCGAAAAAAGAAACATAAAGATAGATATGCGCATTCCATGTCCTTTACAGAAGATGATTTAGATAAGGGGTGGAAAGTTTTTATCAACGTTTAGAACTTTCCCTTAGGGAATTTAAGATATCACCGTATAAGTGCAAGGCAATATTTATAAAAAATCAAATGCGATGCGTTGCATTGTAAGGGTGAAAAATGTAATTTTCTGCGATGGAAATTATCGTAATATGTGCTCCCTAAACCAAAAGGGGCAGCTGTGGATTTCGCTAAAGCTTTCAGATCATTTCCATCTCACAGATGTAAATATATTATGAGTGGCAAAACAGATTGGGTGGCGGATCATGATTATCCCGGAAAGTCTACAATTTATCCTGATTGTCACGGCCCTTTCAGTCACGATAGTCATCTTTATAAACACGATCATTACAAAAAAATGGCGGAATTTGGCCCCGGGTGAAGCCGATAGCTGGAAGCTGGGTGTATTTTACTACAATCCCCTGGATAGCAGATTGTTTTTGCCCAAAAGAAGTGGTCTTGGCATCACATTGAATTTTGCAAATCCTATGTCTATAATCATAACCGGGGTGCTGGTGGCGCTTATAGCCGGCCTTGCATCATTGTAATAATCAACCGGTTAATAGGAGCAATTTTTATAAAACTGAACTTAGAATACACAACCGTGAATATAGCATAAGGCTCAAATGGAAAAATATTTAAATCCCGCATTGCAGGCCGTAAGCGCCGCCAGTATGATTTGTCGTGAAATCCAACATCAACTGGTGAGCGCAGACAGCATGGATAAAAAAGATAAAAGTCCTGTAACCATTGCGGATTACGCCTCACAGGCCTTGATCTGCAGTGTGCTTAATTCGGCCTTCCCCGATATTCCCATTGTGGGCGAGGAAGATGCCGGGGATCTGCGCAAGCCTGAAAACGAGGCCATGCTTGAAAAAATAACATCTTTTTTACCGGGTGTTCCGGCCGGGCAGATCACCGACACCATCGATTTGGGCAACGGTATGCCCTCCGATCTGTTTTGGACCCTGGACCCCATCGATGGGACCAAGGGATTTCTGCGTGGTGAACACTATGCCGTGGCCCTGGCGCTTATAAAAGATGGCCAGGTGGTTTTGGGTGTTCTGGGTTGCCCCAATCTGGATTATGATGAAACTTCCAAAGGCTCCCTTTTTTACGCCCTGCGCGGGCAAGGCAGCGTGGCAAATGATTTTAATTTGGACAAGAGCCGCAACCTGCACGTGTCCGAACGTACGCCGGATGAATCGGTACGCTTTCTGGAAAGTGTTGAAAAAGGCCACGCCAATCATGCGGGGCAGGCAATGATAATCGAAACCTTCGGTGAACGCAAAGCCTCGGTACGGGTGGATAGCCAGGTTAAGTATGCGGTTCTAGCTAGCGGTGACGCGGAAGTATATCTGCGGCTGCCCAAACCGGAAATGCCGGACTACCGGGAAAAAATATGGGACCATGCCGCCGGGACGATTATTGTGGAGGAAGCGGGTGGCATGGTGTGCGACGCCACGGGTAAACCTTTGGATTTTAGCCGGGGCAAAAAACTGAGCGAAAATCGCGGCGTGATTGCCACCAACGGTCAGTTTCATGAAATGGTACTGGAAGCGGTTTAGGGCGATAAGCAAGTAACAATTAACAATTAATAATTAACAATTAATAATTATTGATGCGATGGAAGGCGTTGGTTAAGGTGGAACGGGTCAATTGCGAAGTATCGTGCACCATCCATGTAAACGGGGTTTCAATATTTTTATGATTGATGATATCCTGAGAACAGCGAAGAATGATCCAAAAAGCAACATCCTTGATTAAGACCAGTTCTACACGAATCGAAAAGATTTAATAGGAAGTAAGCATATAGCAGATGAAAAAATAATTAATTTAATATAAATGTCAGGGCTCCGCCCCTATTGTATTTCCACCATTTGATCAGCTACGAAGATTAAAGGGCTAACGCCCCAAATAAAAAATGATGGTGCTAAAGATAAATCAGGGGGGTGGCCCTAAAATTTTCGTAGAATGAAAAATGATAGTACAAAAGGTAAATTAGGGGCGTAGCCCTAAAATCTTTGTAGAAAAAATGATTAATTTAATATAAATGTCAGGGCTCCGCCCCTATTGTATTTCCACCATTTGAT
>CAYWBI010000012.1:0-47203 GCA_964456445.1 uncultured Calditrichaceae bacterium | reverse complement strand
ACAATGGTATAATACAACACTAATAAACCGCATCTACATTGAATACTATAATTAGATAAGTTTTATTTACATATCCAATAAAGGAGGAATTATGCAACGAATGTTTACCTTGTTTGCTTTGCTAACGTTTATGTTGGCTTCCACGGCGATGGCCGGAAGCAAATTTTTCGAGCAAGTGGATTATAAAGGCGCTTTTGGCGCATCAAATTGGACAACTGGCTGGACCGCCCTTTACCATTATGGCGTTGTTGCCGATCCTGCAGTTCCAACAAGTAATGTAACGGTCACCGATACGGATATCCAACCGGGGCAAACCGTTTACTGGACGGCGGACAATGTTTATCATCTGGACGGACGTGTTTTTGTGGACGATGGTTCCGCACTGCACATTGAAGCCGGTACGGTTATAAAAGGCCTGCCGGGCCAGGGCGAAGCAGCAAGCGCGCTTATCGTTGCCCGTGGCGGTAAAATCTACGCTGAGGGAACAGCAGACCGGCCCATCATTTTTACTGCCGAATCCGATGACATTTCAAACCCTGTTGACGTATCTTATGACACCAAGGGGCTTTGGGGCGGGGTCATCCTTCTTGGAAAAGCAGGCATTAACCGGCCCGAAGGCGAATATAACATCGAAGGCATACCGACAACCGAACCACGTGGGTTGTACGGCGGCAGCGACGATGCGGACAATTCCGGCGTCTTGCGCTATGTGTCCATCCGGCATGGCGGGGTGGAAATCGGTTCCGGCAACGAAATAAACGGACTGACCCTTGGCGGCGTTGGCAACGGCACCACCATCGATCACGTGGAAGTTTTTGCAAACAAAGACGATGGCTTTGAATTCTTCGGTGGGACCGTAAACGTGAAAAACCTGATTGTGGCCTTTTGCGCGGATGACGGCATCGATTTAGACGAAGGCTATCGCGGTAAGATGCAGTTTGTCTTTGTTATTCAGCACCCCAATTTCGGCAACCGCTGCGCCGAGCATGATGGCGCGCCGGCATCGGCTGTAACAACGGGGCCCAAAGCCTATGCCCAAATCTATAACGCCACCTACATTGGCTCCGGACAAAACGCAGGCAATAACCCCGATAACGATGAGATGTTCAAGTTGCGGGAAAATTGGGGCGGCATCTATGCCAATTCGATCTTTGGAGAATATCATGGTTTTGGCGTCGATGTGAGCAACAAATATTCCCCCAACGACAGCAAGGAACGGCTGGCCGCGGGTGAGCTGAATTTTAAAAATAACATCTGGTTTGGTATTGGCAACTATACCCTGGCCGATTCCGTTGGCAAGGAAGATTATATCCAGGCTTATTTACAGGACGCCGCAAACGGCAACACCGAAACCGATCCCGGACTGATGGGCGTCAGCCGTGTTCAGGATGGCGGGTTGGACCCACGGCCCGCATTTGCCGGACCGGCTTATCAGAACCTGGCAAGCATCCCGGATGACAAGTTTTTCGAGCAAGTGGATTATAAAGGCGCTTTTGGCGCATCAAACTGGACTACCGGCTGGACCGCCCTTTACCAATATGGCGTTGTTGCCGAACCCGCAGTTCCAATAAGTAATGTAACGGTCACCGATACGGATATCCAACCGGGGCAAACCGTTTACTGGACGGCGGACAATGTTTATCATCTGGACGGACGTGTTTTTGTGGACGATGGTTCCGCACTGCACATTGAAGCCGGTACGGTTATAAAAGGCCTGCCGGGCCAGGGCGAAGCAGCAAGCGCGCTTATCGTTGCCCGTGGCGGTAAAATCTACGCTGAGGGAACAGCAGACCGGCCCATCATTTTTACTGCCGAATCCGATGACATTTCAAACCCTGTTGACGTATCTTATGACACCAAGGGGCTTTGGGGCGGGGTCATCCTTCTTGGAAAAGCAGGCATTAACCGGCCCGAAGGCGAATATAACATCGAAGGCATACCGACAACCGAACCACGTGGGTTGTACGGCGGCAGCGACGATGCGGACAATTCCGGCGTCTTGCGCTATGTGTCCATCCGGCATGGCGGGGTGGAAATCGGTTCCGGCAACGAAATAAACGGACTGACCCTTGGCGGCGTTGGCAACGGCACCACCATCGATCACGTGGAAGTTTTTGCAAACAAAGACGATGGCTTTGAATTCTTCGGTGGGACCGTAAACGTGAAAAACCTGATTGTGGCCTTTTGCGCGGATGACGGCATCGATTTAGACGAAGGCTATCGCGGTAAGATGCAGTTTGTCTTTGTTATTCAGCACCCCAATTTCGGCAACCGCTGCGCCGAGCATGATGGCGCGCCGGCATCGGCTGTAACAACGGGGCCCAAAGCCTATGCCCAAATCTATAACGCCACCTACATTGGCTCCGGACAAAACGCAGGCAATAACCCCGATAACGATGAGATGTTCAAGTTGCGGGAAAATTGGGGCGGCATCTATGCCAATTCGATCTTTGGAGAATATCATGGTTTTGGCGTCGATGTGAGCAACAAATATTCCCCCAACGACAGCAAGGAACGGCTGGCCGCGGGTGAGCTGAATTTTAAAAATAACATCTGGTTTGGTATTGGCAACTATACCCTGGCCGATTCCGTTGGCAAGGAAGATTATATCCAGGCTTATTTACAGGACGCCGCAAACGGCAACACCGAAACCGATCCCGGACTGATGGGCGTCAGCCGTGTTCAGGATGGCGGACTGGACCCACGGCCCGCATTTGCCGGACCGGCTTATCAGAACCTGACCGATTTCCCAACCGGGCTCGTAAACGTTAAATTGGTAAAACAGGTACCGGCATCATTTGTACTTGAGCAAAATTATCCGAACCCCTTCAATCCCAGCACCACAATAAACTTCTCGATTAGAAAAGCGGCACATGTTGAGTTGACTGTTTTTGATATGCTCGGCCGCAAGATAGCAACACTGATCCGTACGGCCAAACCGGCCGGTAGTTATTCCGTTCAATGGAATGCCGGACCGCTTTCCAGCGGATTTTACATCTACAAACTAAAAGCCGGTCATCAGCAAATGATAAAACGTATGTTGTTGATTAAATAGTTGATCGCCTCCCAGGAAAAAGTCTCCGCCCATAAGGCGGGGGCTTTTTTTTTTATCCAATTCAATATCGCAAACCTTCTTTTGATATTTACATTGTATTTTTAAAAGAAATCCAAAATCCAACGTTTGTTCGCAAGATTTAGTTGAATTCTTAAAATAATATTGTAAATTGATTTACGGTAAATTCATATAATACAAGAAGTATAATTACGGTATTGTGGATGCTATGCTGTCTTTATTAAAATTTAACCGCCATTGGGAAAATGGCTACACGTATCCTTTCAGCATAACGCGCTCTATTTTTCCCCGGTTAATCAGCCAAATCGAACAAAGGCAAATTGCCGAACTTTGCGGTCTGCGGCGCACTGGCAAAACAACGCTGCTGATGCAGGTAATGAACGAATTGCTCTCCCGTGGCGTCGATCCCTTAAAAATATGGTACTTTACGTTTGATGAGCAAACAGCGGATTTGGATTTTATTTTCAATGAATTTCAAAAGCAAACCGGGTTATCGTATAAAAACGAAAAACTTTTTGTCTTTTTGGATGAAATCCAAAAACTCCAAAATTTTCAGTCGCAACTAAAGATATACTATGATTTATATCCTGACATCAAATTTTTTATTTCCGGTTCCACTTCGCTTTTTATTCGTAGAAAAATACAGGAAAGTCTTGCCGGAAGAATTAACACCCTGTTTCTAAAGCCGCTGCAATTTAGCGAATATTTATTATTTGCCGAAAAAGCACATTGGCTGGAAAGACCGTCGCTTTATCAAACCGAGCTCGAAAACGAATTTGAACTGTATTGGGACTGTCAGTTCATTGAGGCAATTCCCATGAAAGATGCGCAATCGCGCAAAGAATATGTGTTGTCCATTGTAAAGAAAATCATATTTGAAGATATCCCACAGCTCTATGCCATTGATCATCCGCAAATTTTGCTGGCCCTGTTGCAAATGATCGCCGCGCAACCGGGTATGTACCTGCATTATGAAAATATAGCAAACGATTTGAAAATTTCGCAAAAAACGATTGTAAAATATCTTGCTATTCTGGAACAGGCTTTTCTAATAAAAACGTTGTTTAATTTTACGGGCAACATGATTACCTCTCAAAAAAAGATGAAACGCGTCTATTTAACATCAACCTCCTTTAGCAGCGCCTTAACTATTCAAAGCGATCCAGGGAAGACGGCGGAAAATGTATTCATTACCTTAAATGACGTTGATTTTTTTTGGCGTGATGTGTATAAACATGAAATTGATTTTATACGTCATCAAAATAACAAACCATTACCGGTAGAAATTAAATATAAACCCGCTCTTGCAAAACGCGACCTGCAAAACATCCGCTTATTTACTAAAAAATATAAACCGCAGCAGGCCATCATCTTAATGAAGCGCTGGGACAAAGAAACGATTATGCTTGATGGCACTGCTCTTCATTTAAAGAGTATTTATCTGGAGTAGTCTATGAAACTCCATTCCCGTAAACAACTTTACCCGTTCATTGCCCTAACCGCCGCAGCGCTCACCGCGCCATGGCGCTTCGTTTTACCCCGCTTCCACTCCAGCCCTAGAGGGTAGAAATAAATGAAATCGGCCGACTGTCTCGAAATTAGCCGCTCCACTCTGTTTAAATTGATGCGCAAATTACGCATCGAAAAGCCATAGCTGCACTACTTTAGAATTCCATATCCGGTTCCAACAGAATATCGGGGTATTTCATTTCACGTCATTCCAGCAGGATGTCATTTCCCCAAAGTTGCAGCGCAAATTCCTGCCTTGAACTGCTTTGTACGGGATTTATTAAAGAACGGTTACGATTCAGCTCAATGTCGCCTTGTGCTCTAAATTATGACTTCAATATTTGTCGCCAACTTTTTAGATTTCTTTTTTTACCGCCCAGTCGCTATGACGTTAAGTTTTTTTATGATTTTCTTTGCGGCTTTGCAGTTATTCATCTATGATTATCATTGATTCGAATAAACTTTTGACACAGCTGAACGGTTACAAAGAATGTTTAATTAGTTATTCTCCGGCCCACCAAATCGTACACCGATTTCTTTTAAGAGTTTAAACGGTGGAACACCGCCTGCGAAAACAAAAACATATTCATTCTTTAACACCTTACGCCCATCATTTGTCTTAAGCACAACATTTTCTTCCCCGATCTCTTCTACCTGGGAATTAAAAATTACCTTCATTTTTCGTTGGGCAAGCATCTCATTGACGCGCTGTTCGTTGCGGCTTTTAATACGGAAAAATTTCTCTTTACGGTATGAAATCGTAACATCATTGCCATCTTGTCTTGCCAGCCCCATAGCAGCCTCAATGGCGCTATCACCGCCACCCACCACCAGAATATGATTATGATGATAGCTTTCTGCATCGATAAGTTTATAAGCTACCTTGGACAGCTCTTCGCCCGGAACCCCTAATTTGCGCGGCGTCCCCCTGCGGCCAAGGGCAAGAATAACCGAATATGCCTTATAATTTTGTACATCCGTGCTTACATGCATTATACCGTTTTCCGGTTTTATCGATTTTAGTTTTTCCGGGGCATGGATTTCCGGTTTATACTTTGCCCGCAAACCTTCCCAAATTTCCAACAATTCTTCTTTGGAATATTCAGGCTTGGTCAGCTTCCCGTATAAGGGAATATCTACAGGTTTGGTCATCACGAGCTTTTTCCGTGGATAATGTAGAATCGTACCACCCGCACCTTGTTGGTCTATGAGTACGACTTTTTTCTTTTGCTCAATTGCCCTCAAAGCAGCGCTCATCCCCGCCGGGCCGGCTCCAATTATGGCAATATCATAAACGTCATCAACAGATTGTTTTTTGGTTAATCCGCCAAGTGCGGCATCGGCGGCCTTTGTTCCCTGAGCAATGGCATTTTTGATCAGTGCCAAACCACCCAACTCACCTGCAATATAAACCCCCGGGATACTTGTTTCACCCTCCGCGCTCAGTAATGGGATATCATCGCGAACACTCAAATCCCCCAGCCCAACCTTGATGCCTTCCACCGGGCAGGCTTCTTCACAAAGACCATGTCCCACGCATTTGAGCCCATTGATGATAACCGCCTTGCCACCAACGACGCCCAGTACGCCTCCTTCCGGGCAGGCTTCCACACAAGCGCCGCAACCAATACATTTCAGCTGGTCGATTAAAGGATGCTGGGCAATAGCCCGCGTTGCACCTATCCGCTGCGCCTCTTTATGAAGTGTTTTATCTTTGTTTTGTCTTTTTTTATGTCTAATGATGGCCGGTAGAAATATGGCCATCACCAACAGTATGGTCCCCCACCAGATAAACTCTGATTCCATACAAGTGTCCTTTTCAGATTATGAATTAATCGGGTACATTGCCCGCCACACATCGGCTATACAAACACGTTGTTCATTATGGTTTTGCAAACATTTGTCAATATAAATTATCCTCGTGTTATTAAAAACGGATACCAAGATCGCTAAATAATCTGTGCCCCTTCGTATCATCGCCCCAATCATATTCATAATTGGCCCCAAGATACAAGCCCCAGGGTAATTCGAATTGGGTATCAAGATTTACATGTTGATTAAGATGGTTGTTGTTTGTGGCATTTATCGTATAAAAATACCCCCCATATCCAAGTCGTACAAGGTGCCCGCCCCAAAAATATTTCGACAAACTAAAATAGGGACTATAGCCCTGGGTAAAGAAATTTACAAATCCCGAAAAACGCCCCGTGGCCGTTATCCTGCTGTTTAATATATTTGTTGCCGTAAGCCCAGCCATATAAGAATAGGTGTAATCATTATTTGCCGAACGGCTCCTTACACCCCCATTAAGATACATGCGGTAGTTTTTTGCAAAACGATAATTATAAGAGAGACGTACCCCCTGCCGGAAAGCATCGTCGAACAAACTATCTGCTAAAGTACGTAGTTCATAAGTATAATAATTTTTACGGTTATCGTAGCTTAACCCGCCGGACATATTTTTTGTAATATGATAGCGTCCATTGATATACAAACCGGTCAGGCTGATGGCGCTGCCCATTTTATCCTTGCGCCAGCCGGTATTAACATCCATCTCAAGGCTTTGGTAGATATCCCATTTACTGCCGGAATTATAATTGTTTTGCAGATAAATAAAATCACGGCTTACCGTTGCGCCATGGTACTCACCGGCAAAGGCAAGGGTGGAAGCAAAACGCCCGCTTTGGTAATTGCCTTTTTCATAACGGGCAAATGCCCCGTATTTTTGCAACGATGTCTGAAAGGAAGAATACTGCCACTGCGGCTGGGTCCCCGCAAATATCCCCCAATTAAAAACCGGCGCTACATTATGCTGTACAAGCAAACCATCGATGTAACCGACACCGCTAAAGGCATTGGAGATGATCCGTCCCACGCGGTAGTTTACAACCGCTTTTGGGTTATCGTATGAAAATGCCGCCTCATACAGACGGTTGCGCCATTCGCTTTGCGGGATCTCACTGCTAAAGCTCCGTACGCGTTGATTATGACGGGAACGCATTTTGATCCGAAAATTATAATGCCCGCCCCAGAAATTGCGTGCGTACAGTTTAAAGCGCACAGTAGGCTGCTGAAAATCAAGATGATTGCTGCCTAAATCTTTAAATTGATACCATTGGGCAGAGAGATACCCGGAAATCCGTGGATGGCTTTTCCGTTTGGAAAAACGTGATTTTTTGAATTTCCGGACCCTTTGGGTTTTCTTTTTTTGTATGACCTGTTCTTGTTGTGCCACATGCCGGGATATTACAGCCTTGTCCCCGGCTTTTATTTTTGCCGTTGACGAAAGGATCGTGCAGTTGGCCGAATGTGTGGCTGCATAAACGACCTTGACCGTAGCCAGTTTTTTGCCTTTTCGGCCAATAATCAATTCATCGCCAACAAAAACACCGTCTGCTGTGCCCTTGTCTAAATAAACATGATCAGCAGATACATATTTTACCTTTATTTGCACATCCTGCGCATTAACTGTAATTATTGCACACAAGATACCGATTAGAACCGGGATAAATCGACGGTTCATATTAATCTCCTCCACTTCCGGATGGGTGGCATGAATAACAGGCAGAACTCTCATAGGCAAATCCACCTACTTCGCCATGCTGCCCCCTGGTTTTTGCTTCTGAATGTACATGGCAACCATCAAAGCATGAAAACTGCTGATAGTTTGCCGAATTATTATGACAGTCTTCACATACCCGCCATTCACCGGCATGTGTACCGCTGGAGATCGGGAAATAATCATCATGCGCGGGGAACTGGGCCGGCGTCCAGCCAAAAAATGAATGACAGTTTTGGCAACGTCTGTTAAATCCGATACTGCGGTGGTTGGGACTGGTTGTTGACCCAAATTCTGTCTGATGGCACTCTATGCAATCGGAAGCAGTTTTTACAAAAGCTTCTTCCAGCTCACCCTTATGGCAGGAAGCGCAATCCAGCGAGGCATGTCTGCCCAATAGTTTAAATGTTGTATTTTGATGTGCCTGCTCAGGATTTAAAATTTGCCAGCCGCTGGTCTGATGGCAAGTGGCGCAATCGGCCCCAAGACGATCCTTGTGATAATCGGTATGGCAGCTGCGGCAGCGGGCATTTTTTAATGATGAAAAATCTGTTATATCATGACAGGTCATACAATCTCTTCCACGATGTTGTCCGTCCAGTTTAAAAGAGGTCTGGTTATGATCAAAAGTTACCGAATCCCATCCGGCGGCTGTGTGGCAATCGTTACATCCCCATTTAATTTCCCCATGTGGGTTTTCTTGAGCAAAAACAGTGCCACTTAATATAAAGAATAAAATTATTGAAGAATAAAACCATGCTGATTGACTAATCATTTCCTCCTTCAGCCGTGCCGGTCGGGTGACAATCATAACAGGCTGCGCTGTTATAAGAATAGCCGCTTACACCGCTGTGTTTGCTATCCGTCCTTGTTCTATCATGTTCATGACAGTTAATACATTCAAATTTAACATAATCGCCGCTGTTATTGTGGCAATCGGCACACACCGTCCATTCACCGCGATGTTTCCCGGAATAGATTGGGAAATATTGCCCGTCATGATCCCAGTTTGCAGGCTTCCAGGCATTTGTGGAATGACAATCTTCACAGGTGGTTGGGAACTGTGCAGCCACATGGCTGGGATCGGTGGTCGCATCATAGTTTTGCTGATGACAGGCAACGCACGCACTTGATGTATTACTATACCCGTTACTATGACAATCCACACAATTAGAGACGGATGCGTGTGCGCCGGTAAGCGGAAAACCTGTTTGATTATGATCAAAGCTTGCGGGTTTCCATGAAGTTGTGGTATGACATGTTTCACACTGATGATCAAAATTATTGACAACATGATCCGGATTTACAGAAGCAGTAAAATCCGACGAATGACAGCTCCAGCAGTCAACCGGGGTATTTCCATATCCAGCGTTATGGCAAGCAACACAATCCAATACCTTATGGGCACCGCTCAGGGGAAAGGCCGTTTTATCATGATCGAAATCAGCTGGCGTCCAGCTATTGATGTTGTGACAAGTTGTGCAATCATGGCTAAATCCATTTGCCTGATGATCCGGATCTTTTACCGCGCGGTAATTCGCATCATGACAATTCCAGCAATCGATGGAAACGGCCTTATAATCACTTCCATGACATTCAGCGCATTGTAAGCCTGCGTGGCCACCGTTTAAAGGGAACCGGGCCGAATGTGTGTATGTAGCTGCCCGCCAATCCTTATCCGATGGCAGATGGCAGGTAGAACATTTTGTACTAAATCCGACCTTTCGATGCTGTGGATTTATCGTGCTCATAAAATTATCCATATGGCAACCCATACATTCCACCGGTGTATTGGCGTATTGACGTTGTTGCTCGTTTTTATGACAAGAAGCACAATCCAAATTAGCATGAACGCCGGTCAATGGAAAGGATAATTCCTGGTGATATTCCCGCATCTGCAAATCATTTTGCCATGTTCGTGGTGTATGGCAATCCACACAATTTTCGCCCAATTCGGCTTTATGTACATCGGTATGGCAAGCGATACATGCCGTACGCACTTCCGAAAACACAAGACTTTTATGACAATTAACACAAGCTGTTTTTTTATGTGTTCCAGCAAGGGCAAAGCCGGTTTGATCATGATCGAATCCGGCAGTGGCGATTTTATGCCAGTCACCACTTGTATGGCAATCCAGACATTGAAAGTCAATTTTACCATGTGGATTTTCCTGTGCCTGTAGAAAGGTTATCAGAAAAAACATCACATATATAAAAAACGTATGAAACAGGTTCCTTCCCATTTTCTCCTAATTCTTTCCATTTGGATGACAATTATAACAAGCGGCACTGTTATACGAATAACCATTAACCCCGCTATGATCTTTATCTACTTCGGTTTTATTGTTATGTTCATGACAGTTGATGCACTCGAACTGCGCATAATCATTCGAATTGACATGGCAATCTGAACACAAATTCCATTCCCCTCTATGTTTACCCGAATAAATTGGAAAATACTGGTTATCATGGTCCCAATCGGCGGGGGACCAACCAGAAGGAGAATGACAATCATTACATGTTATAGGAAAATTGGCCGCTTTGTGATTGGGGTCATTCGTCTGATCGTAGTCTGTTTGATGACAGGACACACATTCCATGGATGTGTTTTCGTATCCAGCTGAATGACAATCCGCGCAGTTAATGCCCACGTGTTTCCCGGTCAAGGGGAAGTTTGTTTGATTGTGGTCAAAACTGCCCGGGTTCCAGGCCGTGGTAGTATGGCAACTCACACAATCATGGGAAAAATTGTTGGTCACATGATTGGGATCGCTTACAGCGGTAAAATCTGTTTGGTGACAACTATAGCAATCCGTCGGTGTATTGTTATAACCGTTGCTATGGCAATCCATGCAATTTGAAACCGTGGCATGTGCGCCGGTCAACGGGAAATTGGTCTGGCTGTGGTCAAAACTGCCCGGGTTCCAGGCCGTTGTAGTATGGCAACTCACACAATCATGAGAAAAATTGTTGGTCACATGATTGGGATCGCTTACAGCGGTAAAATCTGTTTGATGACAACTATAGCAATCCGTCGGTGTATTGTTATAACCGTTGCTATGACAATCCACGCAATTTGAAACCGTGGCATGTGCGCCGGTCAGCGGGAAAGTGGTCTGGCTGTGATCAAAACTGCCCGGGCTCCAGGCCGTGGTAGTATGGCAACTTACGCAATCATGGGAAAAATTGTTGGTCACGTGATTGGGATCGCTCACAGCGGTAAAATCTGTTTGATGACAACTATAGCAATCCGTCGGTGTATTGTTATAACCGTTGCTATGACAATCCACGCAATTTGAAACCGTGGCATGCGCGCCGGTCAGCGGGAAAGTGGTCTGGCTGTGGTCAAAACTGCCCGGGCTCCAGGCCGTGGTAGTATGGCATCCCGCACAATCATGAGAAAAATTGTTGGTCACATGATTGGGATCGCTTACAGCGGTAAAATCTGTTTGATGACAACTATAGCAATCCGTCGGTGTATTGTTATAACCGTTGCTATGACAATCCACGCAATTTGAAACCGAAGCATGTGCGCCGGTCAACGGGAAATTGGTCTGGCTGTGGTCAAAACTGCCCGGGCTCCAGGCATTTTGAGTATGGCAATCCAAACATTCGTGAGAAAAATTGTTCGTGAGATGGTTGGGATACACAACATTTTTATAAGTATTTTGATGACATCCAAAACAATCACGCGGTAAACCAGTCAATTGATTATTTACGTGACAATCGATACACTGAATATTTGCATGTGCACCCTGTAACTCAAAACCATTGGATTCGATTACATGCTCAAATTTCGCATCAAGCCAGCTTACCCCGCTATGGCAGCGTTCACAGATAGTTGGAAAGCCGAATGTTTTATGGGCAGGTTCCGTTGTTTTCTCATAATCTGCCTGATGGCAAGAATAACAATTTGAGGCAATAACAGAATATCCATTTGAATGACAATCAGCACATTCCAATCCGCTATGACCATCCGTAAGAGGAAAGGCCTGAGTATGTTCGAAAACCGCCCCTTTCCAGTTGGATTTGTTTGAGAGATGACACGTTTCACAGCGGGTATCAAAATCGGCCTTTTGGTGCTGTGGATTTAGTGTAGTCATAAAAGTTTGTAAATGGCAGCCTACGCAAGCAGTTGGTGTATTGGCAAATTGGCGTTGTTGCTCATTTTTATGGCAGGAAGCACAGTCCAGGTTCGCATGGGCGCCAAGAAGGGGGAAATTCATTTCATTATGACGATTGTACATTTCGGAGCGGTTTTCCCAATTTTGAGTGGAATGGCAATCCGCGCAGCGGTTCCCCAACTCCCCTTTATGTATATCCGTATGACAATCGGCGCAAACCGTTCCAACCTTGTTAAACACCAGGCTGGCATGGCAATTGGCGCAATCGGCTTTTTTATGAGAACCAGTAAGAATAAAACCGGTTTGATCATGATTAAAAGCGACCCGATTGACTTTATGCCAGTCGGTTGAGGTATGGCAAGTTTCACAACGAATTTTCATATCTTTACCATGTGGGCTTACAATGCTTGATTGTGCCCAAAGCGACGAACAGCTCAGGATTAAAAATGTAATAATTGTAAAATATTTACGCATAGAAGATTCCGCATTATGTACCGAAATTAACCTTTATTCCCATGGCAGGCTTCACATTGGGATTTTAAGGGCTTATACTTTACAATTTTCGTTCCATCTTTTACAAAGGGTTTATGACAGGCTTTGCAATCCACATTTTCATGCGCACCTTTTAACTTAAAACGGGCGTCCCGGTCATGGTTAAATTTCTCTGCCAGCCAATCCGTTGGGGTATGGCAGCGGGCACAATCCGTATTTCCAGATCGATCAGCCAATTGGCCCCGATGTTGATCTTTATGACAGGACGCACATGTGCTTTTTATATTTTTAAATTTCCATCGTCTGCCTTTGCGGGCTTTTTCATCTTTATGGCAGGATACACATCCCGCAGCCTTATGCCGGCCGATTAAAGGGAATTTTGTAGGCGAATGATCAAATGTAACAGCGCTAAAAGATTCGACCGTATGACAATAAGCGCACCCTGCCTTGCCCGTCAAAAGCGATTTCTTCTTTATATATTTTTTAAGTTTGCCTTCATGCGGGTCCTTATGGCAATCGATACACTGTGTGGAGGAAAACTGAAAACGGACGGTCCGTGCCTGTCCCTTATGGACAGCTTCTTTTTTATGACAGGCAATACAAGGAATTGCCAAATGACTGCCTTCGAGTGCATAATGCGTTAAGTTGTGCATCTCTATTGAAAATTTAGGTGGTGAAAAAGAATTTACCGTATGGCATTCTTCACAGGCCCCATTTTTTTTTCTGTGCAAAAATTGCCCCTGGTGCACATCTTTATGACAATTTTTGCACTGTTGGAATGCCTTGATTTTTAGCGGTTTTCCGGGCGTATGGCATTTTGCACATGCTAATAGCGCATGTTTGCCCTTTAAGGGAAAATTGGTTTTGCTGTGGTTAAACGTGTTTTTGTTATATTTCTTCCAACCGGATGTATTATGACAGGTCGTACAGTTTTTGCCAAATTTTCCCCGGTGTTCATCTTTATGGCAACTGAGGCAATTGTTGAACCTGACCCCGGCGAATTTTAGATAATCAGCGTTTTTAGGAAATTTATTGTCAATTATCGTTTTATGGCATTTATCGCATTCAACTTTTTTGTGTAAACCGGTTAACGGGTACTTAGTCTTATTATGATTGAACTTTGGCGCGGGTTTCCATCCTTTCATATCATGGCATTTTTCACATTTTTTATCCATCTGCCCACGGTGCTCGTCCCGGTGACAAGTTAGACATGAACGGTCAAGCCCTAAAAAGGTTTGATCCAGTTTTTTCTTTTTATCGGTCAATCTTTTAGGTGTGCCAATATTGTTTGCATTATGGCATTTTTCACATTTAAGTCCCCGATGTTTCCCAGTCAGTTTGTAACTGGTCTGCGTATGGTCAAATTTTTCTTTCCCATTTTTCCAATAGATCAATTCCTGGTCGCGTCCCTGATGTTCTATATGGCAACCGGCACATTGTTTAAAATCATTACCCGAATGTAATCCTTTGTTTGCCTTAATCTCATCCTTTAAAATCGTATGACAACTCAGACATTTTTGTGAATTGAGTTTTTTACCGCTTTCATGGCATTTGGTACAATTTTCCACGCCTTCCAAATTTGCATGACTGTGGTGCAAATCGCCCGGAGAAAGTTGGGCATGGAGCGTTACAATTGATAACGTCAGCAAATAGATAACAGTTTTCATTCGATACTTTCCAATCCAAATATTATGAGTTACGTGTATAAGGGGTTAAAGTATGTTTATAACGGTTTCGACATTATCTGGCTTAAAACACCCAAGTATAACCAAGCCAGACCGTTATCCCAACATGTACGAACATGATCACATACATGATCACAGCAAAGGGTTTATGAAAAACATGCCAGTAATGGAACAGTTTATGCACCTTTTTCCACTGGTTTATTCGTCTGTCGGCCAAAGTTTTTTCTGTAATCAGTGCAATCAATTGTTTGGCCTTTTTTGATGGTATCTGCAAACGGCGTTTTAACTGACGCCGGATAGCAATCAGGCGCAGGGGCCGCATGATATCGGCGAAGAGCATAGAAAATACTATCAGCCACATGGAACGGCTTGGGTTCTTTATGGCAATGGCAGCTTCAAGTTTAGCCACTTCCGTTTGCTCAAGCCCGTATTCGTCGTGCATGTGGGTGACCAGTAATTTATTCTTTTGTTCGGTTTCCTTTAAGGATAATTCCTGCCCTTTAATGGTGCGCGGTATCTGGATATAAAGATAACGGCCGACAAAACCACTCAATGCAACCATCAGCATCGACCAAAAACTTACCGATACAATACCGTTTAGTTTAAAAGTGGAATGCAGTACAATCATTAATGGTCCGATGGTGCCAAAAAATATATGGATATCCAGCCAGCGGCCAATGGCGCCATGCTTGCCAAACAGATGTGTTCGCTTACGCAAAGAGTAAAGGAGCAATAGAAGCATCATCCCGGAACCAACAATGCCCATTCCGTGCCCAAGCAGCCCCCCGGGTTTTAATAATTTATAATCCGGGTGTCGTGGTCGGAGGCCATAGGCCATGCTATAATAATCCCAATGGGTAAGTAAAACATATCCGATAGCCGTAAGGGCCACGGTATAGAGAAGATATTTGAGCAATTTGAACATTCGATTCCTTATAAATAAGCCGGCAATGCTGAGTAAATTAAACCCGCGGTACAACAAGAATCATACCATAGTCGAAATCCCTGGTCAATATATAAATTAGAATTTTTAAATTTAGCTCAATTTATCCCATATTGGACTAAACAATACATACACTGATTTGGAATAAATTTAGAGAAAAAGACAAGTAGGCGTTAAATTATGATATTTTAACATAAAATTCTTCAACTATCAAGCCACAGCTATTTCCTATCCATCCGAAATTCCGTACATTGAGCGCCTTTTGCATAAAGACCTTGTTTAACTTATTTATATTTATGGAGCATCTATTGATCTCGACACATAACATTACCATGCAGTTTGGTGAAAAACCACTTTTTGAAAATATTTCCATCAAATTTAGTGACGGCAACCGTTACGGCTTGATTGGTGCCAACGGCAGTGGCAAATCAACTTTTATGAAAATTTTAACCGCTGAGTTGGAGCCGACTGCCGGCTACGTCTCCATTAGCCCAAACATCCGCGTCGGTAAATTGGGGCAGGACCAGTTTGCCTTTGAAGAATTTTCCGTTTTGGACACGGTGATTATGGGCCATAAAAAATTATGGGACATTCGACAGGAACGGGAGCGGCTCTATGACAAACCGGAACTGAGCGAGGAAGAGGGTATGCTCGTTGGGGACTTAGAGATGCAATTCGCTGAGATGGATGGCTATGCAGCCGAAGCCATTGCCGGAGAATTGCTGCTTGGCGCGGGCATCCCCATTGAGCAACATGACGGACCAATGAGCGCCGTGGCCCCAGGATGGAAGTTGCGGGTACTCCTGGCGCAGGCACTATTTGCCGATCCTGACATTTTATTATTGGATGAGCCGACCAACCACCTTGACATCAATACCATCAGTTGGCTTGAAGACGTGCTCAACCAACGTAATTCAACCATGGTCATTATTTCCCATGACAGACATTTTCTGAACAGTGTGTGTACACACATGGCCGATTTGGATTATGGAGAGCTTCGTCTTTTCCCCGGGAACTATGACGAATATATGACTGCCGCCATGCAGTCACGCAACCGATTGTTGACCGACAATGCCAAAAAGAAAGCCCAGATTGCTGAACTTCAGGCCTTTGTAAGCCGCTTTTCTGCCAATGCATCCAAAGCGCGCCAGGCAACCTCCCGCCAAAAACAAATCGAAAAAATAAAACTGGACGAAGTGAAACCATCCAGCCGGGTCAATCCGTTTATCCGTTTTGAGCAGCAGAAGAAAATGTACCGGGTAGCGTTGGAAGCAAAAAACATTTCCAAGGGCTTTGATGAAGGCCCGCTGTTTAAGAAGCTTGATTTGATGGTGCCGGTCGGTGAGAAAATCGCCATCATCGGCCCCAATGGCGCCGGAAAAACTACGTTACTTCGCTCTCTTCTCGGAGAGCTACAGACGGATACCGGTCAGATCAAAATTTCGGATAATGCACAATTCGGTTACTTTGCCCAAGACAATGCATCTGAATTTGACAGCGACCTCGATGTTTTTACCTGGATGTCACAATGGAAAAAGCCCGAAGATGACGATCAGGTGGTTCGCGGGGCCCTGGGGAAACTATTGTTCAAACGGCATGATGTAGAAAAATCCGTACGGGTATTATCCGGTGGTGAACAAGCGCGGATGATGTTTGGAAAACTTATGTTGCAACAACCCAATGTACTCTTTTTTGATGAACCCACCAATCACCTCGATATGGAATCCATCGAATCGCTAAATACGGCTTTGGAAATGTACCCGGGCACTATTATTATGGTCAGCCATGACCGGGAAATTGTCTCATCCATTGCCACGCGCATACTTGAATTTACACCAAACGGCCTCATCGATTACACAGGTAATTTTGAGGATTACCTGGAAAAAAGTGCCAATAAACAAAGCGCCATGGCTTAAAAGGATAAACGCGCAATGCGGGAAACAACCGAGACAACCTTTACAAAAGATGTGCTTACGCCTATGCAACCGGCGCTGGTTTTTGTTTGGGCCCCATGGTGCCATAACTGTAAGGCCATGACGCCGCACATGCAAAAAATGGCCGGGGAACTAAAAAATGAATACCACTTTTTTAATGTAAATGGCGATGAGAACCGTGGGCTGCTCAAGAATTACAAAGTTTTTGGCCTGCCGACCTTGTTATTTTTTAGTCACGGCCGGCTTGTGTTTCGGAAAACGGGAACTACGCCTATTAATGTCTTAACAAAGAAAATCGACAAGTTAAAAAACCTGTCCGAAGCTAAAGCGATAAAGATGGAAATAAAAGGGCTTTTCCGCTGGCCCTTTAAGCGCTGATTTTTTTTTCTAGAATCATGCTAAAAAGACCGATGACGGTTAAGAAACACTTTTTTTTTCAAGTAACAATGACGGCATAAAAGTGTGTTACGCAGCCGGTAAAACATAAAAATAGATAGATATAAAATGACAAAGACTTCCCACTAAAACAAAAATATGAAATATGGCATGATTGAATTTTATTTTTTTGATACCATATAAAACTGCCCCGGCCGTATAGGAAATTCCACCGGCTATCAGCCAAAACAAACCATCGGACGATAAATTTTCCAATAGTGGTTTAACAGCAAATATAATACCCCAGCCCATGAATACATACATCAGGGTTGAAAGCAAATTATATTTACCAGTAAAAAATATTTTAAGAACTATGCCCGTAAGCGCAAAACCCCAGGTAACGCCGAACAGGACCCAGCCGATTGCACCGTGAAGAGTAACAAGCGTGTATGGCGTATAAGTGCCCGCTATCAGGATATAAATTGAAGCATGGTCAAAGATGCGTAACCGTGCCCTGCTTTCCGGTTTCCGGGAATGGTGATAAAATGTCGAAGCAGCGTAGAGAACGATTAAACTTACCCCAAAAATCGTAAAGCTAACAATATGCCACACGGTGCCGTGTACGCTGGCCCGCACAACTAACAGGGCCAGGGCAAATATGCTTACAACTAACCCAAGGGAATGTGAGTATATATTTATCTTTTCTTCGAGCGGCGGGTAATATTTTATTTTATCCATTTAGCAGGCGTCTTTTTTTGAATATGTTTGTAGAACGATGTGATCATTGTCTTTAAAAACAAAAGTTCATATCTGTTTAGGGCCGTTTGTGCCCTGATTGTATTTCCGGTATGTGTTATCGGCTGATTATTTTTATCCAGCTTCCCGCGGTTAAACGGGTATCCATATTACGCAAACCATTTATCAGTTCATGTTGATGATTTAATTTTGGATCAACCTTATATTTTTTCAACAATTGGTCTATTGTCATTTCCTTTTTAATTTTTATGGTACGGATGCGCATTGGTTTACGATTTAATTTGGAGTGGTCTTTCAACTTACGGAAATTGTCCATGGTATTTAAAAAGGAGGTCTTATAGACAGAATATGATGCTTGTCCGGTATAACCGACAAGCGAATAAACACGTTTCCCATCGCATATAAAAGTTGCTGCCAATTGCAAAACGCCCTGTTGTGTTGTAGCGGTAGCTTCTATCTGTGCTCCTGCATACCCGTTGCGATTATGAATTTTACGACTTATAACCTGTAGTTTATTATTTGTAATAAATGCATCTGCGGCTGATTGTACTGTTGGATTTTCATCCAGTTTAAAAACAAGTACAGCGTTCTTTTTTCCCGAAACCATCTGCACTTGAGATGGCAGGTTTTCGGTATGCCAATCCTGTGGCACGGGAAATTGAAAACGCAATTTCGGATGGTAAAAAACATTGTTCTCTACAAATCCCTGCCGCGGATCGGGCCCAAAAACAATCCCGTTTATATGTTTATAGAAGGCGTCCCGGTTTAAAACATACTTTTTATCGCCTACTTTCTTTTCCCATTGTGTCGTCAGTTTATTTACATTGCCGACCCTTTCTCCGGGATTGGGGTGCGTGGAAAGAAAATCGGGCAATGATTGACCGGAATCCTTACCCATTTTATCCAATACCTTAAAAAAATCGGCCATCTGATGTGTATCGTAACCGAGTTTAGTGGCGTACTCTACCCCAAGCTGGTCCGCTTCGCGCTCATCGTCCCGGCCAAAACTCAGGAACAATAAACCCAGCCCCTGCTGTGCTACACCCGCATATTGCGCTACAGTTTCAGAAAGGGCCGCACCCAGCCCAAGCCCTACCTGTATCAGTTGTGATTTACTCATTTGTTCAGCCGAATGGCGCGCGGCGATGTGACCGATTTCATGTCCGACAACACCCGCCAAGGCGGCCTCATTATTTAGATAAGCCAGAATCCCACGCGTAATATACACATAACCACCTGGTACGGCGAAAGCATTTACTACCGGACTGTCCATAACCTTTATTTCATACTTCAGGTTAGGGCGATGGGATACCGCCGCAAGTTTTTGCCCCAAATCATTTACATATTTTTGCAGGACTTTATCCTGATATACACCATACATTTGACGTATTTGGGGATCGTATTTTCTTCCCATATTTATTTCCTGCTCTTCGGATACCAGATTAAAAGTCCGTTTTCCGGTTACCGGATCGATCGAGCACGAAATAAAAACGAGTATGGCAAGAAGGCTGAAGAATATTTTTGAATACATGGGTTTGTTCCTGATGATGATGAAAGACCAAGACATAACAATTTAGAGACGCATGGCTGTGTTTCTCTATGGTCATAAAACCAAAAACCCCGCGGCAAAGCGGGGTCAATGTTTATTTTTTTAACACGTTTACCTTATCCGTTTTTTCCCAGGTGAATTCATCCAGGTTACGTCCAAAATGCCCATAGGCCGCGGTTTTACCATAAATTGGCCGTCTTAATTTTAAAGCTTCGATAATCCCGCCTGGTGTAAAATCAAATAATTTGTTGATCTTTTTTACCAGTGTTGCATCATCTATTTTACCCGTGCCAAAAGTCTCAACCATCAGCGAGACCGGTTCCGCTACCCCAATGGCATAAGCGACCTGTAGCCCGCAACGATCGGCGAGACCGGCAGCTACGATATTTTTTGCAACATAACGGGCAAAATAGGCGGCACTCCTGTCCACTTTTGTGGGGTCCTTGCCGCTAAAAGCGCCACCGCCATGGCTGTATGTTCCACCATAGGTGTCCACAATAATTTTTCGTCCGGTCAAACCTGCGTCCCCTTGTGGCCCGCCAATTACAAAACGCCCGGTTGGATTTATAAAATATTCCACATTGGAATTGAGCAGGCCTGCGGGGATAACTTTTTTTACGACCTCTTCAATAATAGCTTCGCGTAGGGTTTCGTTTGTTACATCTTCGTCATGCTGTGTAGAAATCACCACCTTTTCAATACCGACCGGTTTGCCGTCTTTATAACGCACGGCAACCTGAGATTTACCATCCGGTCTTAAAAAACTTAACTTACCCGTTTTACGTACCTCGGCAAGCCTGGCCGTTAAACGATGGGCCATGGCTATTGGCATGGGCATCAGTTCAGCCGTTTCATTGCTGGCATAGCCAAACATCATGCCCTGGTCACCGGCGCCTGCCCTGTCCACGCCCAAGGCGATATCGGGTGACTGCTGATCGATGGTCGTCATCACCGCGCAGGTTTTATAATCGAAGCCGTAGTTAGCGTCCGTATAACCAATGTTCTTTATTACATCGCGGGCGATACTGGGAATATCCACATATGTTTCGGTAGTAATTTCACCACCAATAAGCGCCAGTCCGGTTGTAACAAAAGTTTCGCAGGCCACACGGCCAAAGGGATCATCTTTTAAAACAGCATCCAACACGGCATCGGAAATTTGATCGGCGATCTTATCAGGATGGCCTTCGGTCACAGATTCTGATGAAAACAAAAATTCAGACATTAATACTCCTTATCTATCAGGCAGTTTTTGCCAGTTCTTCTTTGAGGTAATTTATATTTTCGATGGCCACGGGGTCCTTTTTGTAGAATGCGGCTAAGTAATAACTGACCCAATCGCCTAAAATGACTAGTGAAAAAACTTTTTCCAGTATGTTTGATCCATGGGAATATATATCAACAACATTATTGCCGCCACTTTTTATAAGCCTTTTGGAAAGTTTAATTCTTTGTTTAATACGGGGATGTGGTGTTTCATTTTCCAGAAAAATCGCCAACAAATTTTTTCTTACATCACTCTCCATTTCCCAGCCAACAATTTCATTGTGGTTCATTTCGGGCAACACATTTCTAAAGGCGAGGGATTTTGCATTTTCATGTATTTGATTTTGCCAGCGTAACGAAACCGTGCTTAAAAATGGTGCGGAAGAATAAATAACGGGTATTGAATGTTGCATTGTCTTGGCCAGTTCCATTGCCAGTACATGACCGGAGTGCAAATCGATGTCATGTTTTTTGATTTCTTCCTGGAAAAAGCGCGAAAGGGAAGCAAGATCATCATCATATTCATTAAATTGCCCGGCATGTCCCAGGGCATGATAGAGTGTAAAAAACATAAACCCCAGGGCCATTCGAGGTGGGTAGCCTTTCGGCAATGAGATACGTCCCCAATTGTTTTCAGAAGCCATCTTGCCCAATTTTCCGCCGGAAGTAACACATAAAAATTGCGCACCACTTCCCGCAAGACCTTGCAGGGCGCTTAAAGTTTCCTCCGTATTACCGGAGTAGCTGCAAGCTATGACCAGTGTATTTGCCGAACAATAGCCTGGGGTTATATAGCCGCGCACAACGTTAATGGGTACATTTAGTTGCCCAAAAAGCACATCGTTTAACAAATCCCCGGTTATGGCCGACCCGCCCATACCGAGGTAAACGATCTGGCGGATACGTTCAGAATCAATTTGCAGGTTGGCCTCTTTAACCAACCCCGGGGCGACGTCAATTTGTTTATAGAAATTTAGCAGCAGCTCCTTAAAGCCCGTTTTGTCCATTGAAAACATTATTAATCTCCTCGGTAAAGTTTGGAAGTTCTATTTTATGTTCTTGCAGAAACATAGTACATTTTTCTTCAATTTCCTCGGCCCGGTGCAACTTTTGCACCGATTCGAAAAGCCTTTTGCATTCCTTATACCCCACGGAATTGATTATACGTCGCACCATGGTAATATTATATGGCGCCACGCTAAAGCTGTGCAGACCCATGCCAATAAGCAGTGGCACGGCGAGAGGCTTTGCACCAAGTTCCCCGCATATCGATACGGGAATTTTATTGGAAACCGCTGCTTCAATGGTGCAGTGCAACATCTTTAAAACCGCGGGTTCAAAAGGATTATAACGATCTGAAACTTTTTTATTTGTTCTGTCCACGGCCAAAACATACTGGGTAAGGTCATTGCTGCCGATACTGAAAAAATCAACATAGGTTGCCAAAATCGGTGCCATAATCGCGGCAGCCGGCGTTTCGATCATAATGCCTAAATCGGTCCGCTCAGCAGTCGCTATCCCCTTGTCGTTCAAATCCGTCCGCACTTCGAGCAATATTTTCTTAACTTGTAAGACTTCGTCCACGGTGTTTACCATGGGCAATAAAATTTTTAAATCCCCGAAGGCGGAAGCCCGCAACATGGCCCTTAGTTGTGTCTTGAAGATTTCTGGTTTATCCAGGCAAAAACGGATGGCCCGCCAACCAAGAAAGGGATTTGGCTCCTGTAGTTCCGTGACCCCCTTTAAAAGTTTATCCCCACCAAGATCAATGGTGCGTACAACACAGGGTTTTCCATCGAGGTGTTCAAGTGTTTTTTTATAAAAATCAAACTGGCATTCCTCCGATGGAAGGTTGGCCCGTTCAAAAAAGAAAACTTCGGTACGGAACAACCCGATACCGTCCGCCCCTTTTTGACGCGCGTCCAAGGCCTCATGGGCAAATTCAATATTGGCCCAAACACCTATATCAACGCCATCGGTGGTCCGCGCATTGAGAATAACATCCGACTCATGCCGGGCAAGGCTATTTTTTAATTGTGCTTGCAAACCACGGTATTTTTCTAAAACGTCTTTATGGGGATTAACAATAATTTCCCCTTTAAAACCATCAAGAATAACCGTCTCATTATTGTGTAAAAGGTGCGAAAGATTATTATTGTTGACCATGGAAGGAATTGACAGCCCCCGGGCAAGGATAGCGGCATGCGAGCTGTATCCACCCTGGTCGGCAAGGATACCGAGAATGAAGTTGCGGTTAAAGTTGACGGTATCCGCGGGGGACAGGTTTTCCGTGACAATAATGGCCGGCGCATTTAGTTGGTAGTCTATACCAATGCCCAATAATGCCAGGATAATCTTCTGCTTAAGATCGATAATATCAAAGGCCCTGTCACGGAAGAAGGGATTGTCCAGATTTAAGAAATGGTCACTTTTATTGGACAATATCCGCGAAACCGCCTGAACAGCAGAAAGTGCTTCAATTTCGATAAGTTCGATTATTTCATCAATAAGAATCTGGTCATTTAAAAAAGCAGATTGACTTTCAAATATCGCTTGTTGCTCTTCACTAAAAGAGGCAGTACTTAATTTGTATGCAAAATCAAGCTGTTCGAGTACCTGCAAACGCGCTTCATCAAAGAGTTCAACTTCCATCAGTGAGGCTTGGGCCTTTTGACTGATTTCAGCTAAATCAATTGCATAAGGTTTAAAAACAAAGACCCGGCCAATGGCTATTCCCGGTGCTGTTATAAGCCCGTTAAAGATTAACTGTTTATGTTGAGAGGTATCACTCTTCATAAAATTTTTTATCAAATAATTCCTGTATGGCAGCGAGGGCGTCTGTTTCATCCTCGCCATTTATCTGTAAAAGGACTTCACTGCCTGGCTCCGCGGCCAGCATCATTACTCCCATGATACTTTTGGCATTTATCTCCAGACCATCTTTAAATAACTTAACCTCAGAAGAAAATTTTCCGGCAATCTTTACAAGATGGGCTGCGGGGCGTGCATGCAACCCATGTTTATTTTGAATTAGTAGTGTTTTTTCAATCATAATATACTGCTTATTATTCCAATTAGTAAAGAAAAAAGTAAGGGTAGGAGCATCGCCCAGTAGGTTTTTGACCGATATGCTTTAAGATAACCGGCGATAAGTACCGCGGCCAAAAACACTGTGAACGCCCAATAGTCGTTCATCTCTATAGATGAAATATAAACCCCGGCGACCACGCCTACGGAAATTGCACCAATAAAACCATACAGAAGTTTTATCCACCTAAAGCGTTCTGCTTTTAGAATATGACAGACGCCAAACCCCTGGTTATATCCCTGTTTTAAACCTAAATAGCGGATTACAAGATGTGGACCGTTGTATAAAAGGAACATCAGGGTCAACACAACAACCCTATCATTAATATCATCAATAATAAAGAAAGCTGCAACCCCCAAGGCAAAAACAGCCGGCTTTATTACAGCCCAAAAAAGCTGGTCCCCAAGAGCGCCCAAGGGGCCGATAAGGGCATTTTTAAATGTATCCGGCTGATCGACCGCAATTTCACCAGCAGCAATTTGCTCCTCAAGACAGGCCATTGCGCCAAGCGCATAGGTCGAAAAATATGGATGGGCGTTAAAAAAACCCAGATTTCGTCTTAAAAAATTGTTATATTTCACAGGGTCATCCTTGTACAAACGTCGTGCAACCGGTTCCATGGCAAAGGTAAACCCCAGGGAAATCATTCCTTTATAGTTCCATCCACTTTGTATAAAAAAAGAACGCAAAAACATCTTCCAAAAATCCATGCGGGTAATTTTATACATAATGCGCCACCTTTAAAATCAGGATAATGCTTACGGCAATGAGACCAATGATCCGGTGCGTCTTTTTATCTTTATAAACCGCCATTACCATCCCTACCCCGGTGCCAATAACGGCAATATCCACAAAACGCCAATTTGCCGGCTCAAGAATTGTGGAAACATCTTTAAGGAGATCAACCAGTTTTAAACCAATCACACATCCGATAAAAATCATAAGTGCATTGGCCACAAAATTGAAACTTAGGGCAGAAATTATATATTTTCCTACCCGGATTTTTTTATCGCCGTGGCTGTCCCGTAGCCCCCAATCCAGAAACATAACATTTCTCTTTCGTAAGGCGATATCCATTTCACTCCCAAAATTGCTGAATATCACGGTCATTAAAACGGCGATAAACAAAAGGAATCCGTGGGCAAAGGGCGCCTGGTGTGAAAAATGCAGATAGATATATGCGCCTATCACCGATGCGATATTGCCATCGGGGATTTTTGAAGCCCCAATAGGCAAATTGCCCAGCCAAAATAATTGGATCACCGCTCCAAAATACATGGATGGGATAAATTCCCCCGTCAAAACACCCAATAACATACTGGTGATCAATGGCTGCGATAACCCAAACTGCAGCGCATATTTTTGATCGAGACAAATAAGGCCAAAGAGCAGGCTAATCCCTATCAAATCCATGAATAAACCCCAGAATAAAGAACCGTAAGAGTTCCAAAAACATAACTAATAATCGTCCACTTCCCTATGTTTTTACAATATGTGTGGCCAAATAAACCCGAAACAAAAATCCCGAACGGTCATCAACATTTTAAATATTGTGCGCCTGCAGTCCAAACAGCTAATAAATTGCCGCTCGTAACAAAATGGGGATTTCCAGGCGTATTGCATCCGATTGGAGGCTACTTATGTACAGCGTTCCAAACAGTTTGTAACCCTTGGGTGGTATGGGCAAATCCGTATTTAACGAAAAGTTAATATTTTTCTTCTGTTGTGGATATACCTTTATCCGCCGGCGCTGGATTTTATTTTCTTTAAACAAAATGTACGATGTTTTTATTTCCGCATCCCATTGCCGCTCGTCCATCCTGGCAAAGGCCGGTATCAACTTAAGATAATACGTATCCGAAGCCGGCGGCGTAAAACTGATATGGCCCTTGCGATATGTTAATCCTTCGTTTTCAAGCACCCGCCCGTCATCCGCAACAATTTGCATCGTAAAATCCGTTAATCGATTAAAAACGGTCCTGGACAATGTCACATTAAATTCGACCCGACGGTAGTTATCGCCAACGGTAAAAGCATACTCAAATGCACCCTCATGGGATTTAAGTTCCAGGTTGCGCACGATGCCCTTCACCGAGCCGCTTATAACGCCATTAAACAATGAAGACAGGTTGTTTTTTACAGCGACACTTCCGCTCGGCATCCGTCCATTCTGCAAACGCATCTTTGATATCGTGGATGGTTTTACCGAAAAAGCGGCATAACCGGCCGAAATATTAAAACGGCTTTCCGTACGGTTGGAAAGAGGGGCAAAGTAGTCCACCTCCCAAACACCGGGATATAGATCGCTTCCGCTAACCCGTTTTACCACACGGGTGGATTTTTTACTGTCATAACTTGCATAAGCGCCAACGGCCTTGCCCTCCGGGTTAAATACATAGGCGCGGATCTGGGCATAGTCGCTGTTATGGGCTTTTATCGATAAAGACAAAGCATTTGCCCCAGGTGGTATAAAAATAAACTCCCGGCGCAAATCACCTGGTTCTAAACGGACATTTTCCAAACTATAGATCTGTGATTTTTGATCATTTAGCTTCCAGGGAACGATTACCGAATAACCAATATCAAAAACTTTATTGGCAGATGAGTTGCTGGTAAATAAACCGCTTTTTTGATAAGCATGGATCATTGTACTGTACAGACCGGGTTTTTTCATGTACATGGGAAGACAATACGCTTCAAGCTCCATCGTGTTCCCACCTTTGCTATAAGCATTTTTCTGTACCAGATGCAGCCAATCCACGTCCGTTGAAAACTGAAAGGCTTCAAAGAATTCCGTTTTTTGCTTAACGCCAGTACTATCGCTTAACAGGGGACGAATATAAAAAGTTTGGCGTTGATCCCGCGTTGGAAAAAAATAACCCGATCTCCAGAATGCGGCGCTACCGGTACCCTCACCGGATAGGGGGCTGTCCGTTTCGATTTCCATATCAAGCAGCCGGGCAGCCGGGCCTGTATTTTTTTTTAATAGTTCCAGCGAACGGGATACATTTACAACACCGTGACCCTGATCCAGGAAGGTATATTTTTTTAGAGGTTGAGCGCCAAATAAAAGCGCCCTTTTTATACGGTAATTTGCCGGACGTTTGCCAATAGTAAAAGATGACAACAGCAAAGCGACGGCGCCGCTCACCTGTGGGCTGGCCATACTTGTGCCCCACATAACATCCGATCCTTCAAACGGCGGTACAGTGGATACCGCCGAACCCGGCGCGATTACATCCGGCTTGGCCACTTCGCCCCCGCGGGAACTGAACACCAGGACTTTGTCGCCACTGACCTCGTTGCCGTAAACATCGCGTAAGTGCGCAGGGGAAGCCATCGCTCCCACGGTTATCACACGCCGCGCACCCGAAGGCAACCCCACCGAAGAGAGTCCCGGACCTTCATTGCCCGCGCTGGTACACACATTTAAGCGGGGATGTGAATCCAGAAGATCGTTCAGATAATATTCAAAATCGCCTTTCCCCTCCCACTCGGCGCCGATCCCGTAACTTAAATTTACAACGACAGCCAGTTGGGATGTATCCGCATAAGCGGCGGCATACTCAAAAGCATTTTCCATGCTACCGGAGACGGTTGCCGCGCCGTTCAGGCGATCATCGCCCACTTTTAAGGAAATCACCTGGGCTCCCGGTGCAATGCCATTCAAGCCCCTTTGACCGTTAATCCTATAACCAGCGGCAATCCCGGCAACATGGGTACCATGGCTGCCCGCATCAAAATGGAAGACAACGGCTTGCTCATCAGGGATAATTTTTAATGCAACATTCAGGGGTACGTTTTTTTCATTTTTGTTTCCCCCGCGAAACCGCAGGGGCCGGTGTGATTTGTTATAATCCGCTTGAGATGATTCATCACTTAAATTTCCATCGCCATCCAAATCCACAACAACCGTCCATTCATCTTCAGATGGTTGGAAGAGGATAACCCCAAACCGGTCATCGGAACGACCATTGGCATTGAGATCATGAACATCACTATTTTTAAGACGGGATTCGCCAAAATAACCGATGTAATACAAGGAATCGTACGCTGTTTGTTTTAAGCGATCATAGCCATAGAGTTTGAAGTCTGAGCCATTTGAGAGAAAAGCTTCATTGTTTTCCCTGCCGGGGGTTGCATCTTCCAGATTTATCCGGCCTTCATCGCTAAAATCCATTACATCGATAATCTTAACGGCACCGGTACTTGTTTTTTGCAGACCGGGCACATCCACGTCCACCCCGCTATCGATGATTATAATCACCACACCGCGACCGTCGTTTTGAGGCCGGGCATTTATAAATTGTTGTGCGCCAATACGTGTATTATCTAAAAAACTCCAGGATGTGCCGTTTGTTGCAAACAGTAAAAAGGGCAAAGAAAAGAAAAAGATGAACAGAAATTTTTTCATGTGCGATTCCAGGGCCATTGTTTGGTGGGACAGTTAGACAGAAAGGTGATCCAACCGATATAATTGTTTTTTTTAGGATACATCTACTGTCCCGACTCAGAATATGTAAAGTTAATAAATAATGTTTATAAATCCTGCCAAAAAACACAGAAATGTTATTTTCCCCGGGAGAGGGTGTTTTGAGTAAGCGGTAATTGCGCGTCCTTTGCACAACGAAAGCCTAAAAAATTAAATTGCACTTTGGGGTTGTAATAAGTTCTGTATGCCGCGCGCATATAATACCCGCTACGGTTCCAGGAAGCGCCACGGATCACTTTATAAAAACCTTTTGCAACGCCGGTTGGATCCTGGGTTTTCTTTATTTTTGCATAGCTTTTATCATACCAATCGCTGCACCACTCCAAAACATTGCCATTCAAATCATATATACCCATACTGTTGGGTGGAAAAATCCCCACGGGAGAGCTGTACACATATCCATCGTCATAGCCCTCAACCGCCGGAAAGCCAGGTTTATCACGCCGAATGGACTCATCGGCAATATTTTCATAATTCTTTCCATAGCGCTTCTCACTCTGGTAAATAAAGGTATAATACCGCTTGCCGCCCCTGGCTACATATTCCCATTCCGCCTCCGATGGCAGTCGTTTCCCGGCCCACTGCGCATAAGCCAATGCATCGTACCAGCTAACATTTACGACAGGACGCTCATTGCTGCTCCAGACAGGTTGTTTGGGAAATTTCCGCTTTGTGGATTTTGTAAAATTACGGTACGCCCGTACAGTTACCTCCGTTTCATCAAGATAAAAATCTGTTATGAAAACGGTATGCACCGGCTGTTGGTCGCTTTTAAAACGGGAGCCCATGGCAAATTGCCCGCCTTCGACCAACTTCATACCGGGTATAAATGGATACAAGTCCGCCCGGGAAGCCGGTTTGACTTTAACTTTTTTTTCATTGTTTTTACTATAAAAAAAAGGGCTAAGGCTACACGAAGTGATGATAAGAAATATAAGAATAAAAAGCTTTTTCATGTTGATAACATTTATAAGACGGTTTATAACAGTATCGAATCTTAAACGACAATATTTAGTTTTATACGGCTGGAAAATGATTTTAAACCGGGATTAAAAGGATTATAGTATCATACGTTTCAAACCATCTATTTAATCAATGAAGCGGAGAGCAAACAAATATTCCTTGTTTTTTTTAAACGCCTTGTCCACATGCCGGGAACACAGGTAAGGAAAGCGGAAAAATTTATTCATAAAAAGGCCTGTCTCTCTTCTTAATTCCATTAATGAATTATCCGGGATTAAAAACATACGAGGACGTACCCGGCAAAACAAGGTAGCATCTGTTTATTAAATGTTTGTCAAAAAATGGCGTCGATAACTGTATGCTGCTAATACGGGTTTAGGATTTGAGCAAAAAAAATGGCGTACGGATCAACCATACGCCATTTTTTAATTGGGAAAAACATGTTACTTCTTTTTGGTCATCATCCGCTCAACGATAAAATCCACGCTGATGCGGCCCGGCCCAAAAGAAATCAACGCCAATAACATACCGATATATATTACAGGAAATTCAACGCCATTATTCAGGATTACAAAACTGCCCGATCCCGTTAGCCATTCATAATTACCATATTCTTTAAGTATGCCTCTCGCGGCCTCAAGTCTTTCGGCTACAGCGGGGGTGCTGTCACTGGCAATGGCCAACCAGCCATGATCAAGATGTACGGTTAGAATTGCCACAATCATAACAATAAGCAATGGGATGGAAATAATCCGTGTACCTAATCCAAGAAACAACAGAACAAAACCAATTACCTCAGTTGCCGTTGCCATATAGGCATTGAGCGTTGGCAGGGGCATGCCCATGCTATCGAACCACATGGCGATAGCGCCAATATCGTTCAGCTTTAACAATCCGGTTTGCATAAATACATACGCCAGGATAAAGCGGAACATAAGGAGCGGGATATCTTCAAGCATCTTGGCTCCGTTTAGAAAACGATTATATAGTTCTATCATGTGACCTCCATTTATGTGGGTTTTGTTTGCAGTAAAATCGAGCTAAACATACAGCAAGGGCAATAACGATTTATCACCAATATGGAAAACTTATCAACTTTTTTATCACGTCTTTCTCACACCTTGTACAAGGTCGAGGATCGGTTACAACTGAAAATGGGTGTTGGCCTTCATTTCTGCATCGGCAACAGCAATAACAATAATAAGGTCTGTTCAATAAATATTTTAAGGGACATCTGCTTATCTTTCCGGTATTTTTGCCATTGCGCCTGGACAATACTTTTTAAGAAGGGCAGGATTGCCAAAGCATCGCTGATATCGGTTTGGTATTTATTCTTTTTCCGGTCTATAAATGAGAGTATCGCCCGTTGAACATATCGTGCCAAAAACTTATACCAAATGGTCAATATGACAAATGAACGCACAAGCATTACAAGCGCCCTGCCGCCAACGCCATTATCCAGTTCCGGGAAAAAATAAGAAAGAACAACAAACACAAGGGCCACCGGATAAATTAAGTAGGAAAGGCGCGGTTTTTTCTTTCGTGTCGTCTTTTGCATATTATTAGCGGATTTAATTATTCCGGGCGACAGTATAACCACCTCGCTGCCCATATAATTCTTTACATACCCTGAAAATGACCGGAGCCATATCGCCAATACAAACCCACTGATCAGGTGAATGCCAAGATAGAATAAGATAATTAGGCGACTGAGCGAAATATCATTTTCGGCCAGAATATTTATATGAAATTGCCGGGCCAAAAGACGCGCCATGATATCAATTGAACTCCACAGGTTTTCGCCAAACAATACAGTCAATACAATTAATTTCTGTAAACCGGATTCAACAACGGCGATCAAAGAGAAAATCAACATCACAAAATTTGAGTTCTTAAAATAAGGAAACAGTAAAAAGCCCAAACTACTTTGGAAGCCGATGGCGATATATGCAGTGGGCGGAGAATGCGGGCTCACAATGGCCTTGATCACCAAAACAACTATTGTGGATGCAATAAGGCCTTTTCGGTCGCCGCCCTCCCTGGACATCAATACAATAACCACTACGGCAAGACCGCCGACAATCAACCCCGTGAAAGGCAGACGCAGCGCATGCAATACGCCTCCCAGGGCAGATTCGCTTAAAGCCCAGATAGCCGTCAACCGGACCTGAAGATTTTTACTGTTTAATTCCGATGGGGATTTTGGCACAATATGTTTCTTCCTTACTCCTGATTTTACCCCGGAAGGGCAAACGGTAAAGCATTTTATTGCGCTTAGCCTGCTTTGAACTTTATATAAAAAACATTCTGCAAATGGTTTGCCTTGTAAATATCCACACCAACCTGTCCGCCACCTTCATGACATAAACAACAAATTTATCAGAAGGGTTCATGGCATATAAGTAGTGAGCAAAAGTACGATCTGATCCTGCAAATCGTTGACAAAAGAGGTGGGGACAAGATAATTATTAACCATGATAACAAAGATATAATCGTTACCGGCCTTATCATGCGTATAACCGGAAAGACTTCTAACATGCCCCATATAACCCGTTTTCGCATGCACAACCCCAGCCGCAGATGTATTTTTAAGGCGGTCCTTCAATGTACCGTCCACACCGCCAATAGGCAGTGACTTATAATAAAAGGGGAAATTTTTACTATAATACAGTTTGCGCAAAACCGCTGCCGTAGCCAATGGTGCAACCAGATCTTTACGGGAAAGACCGGAACCGTCTATAAAGTCCGTATAGGCCGGGGCAACCCCAATTTTGTCCAGCCAGCCGCGCACAACCCGCATGCCCCCATTCCAGGAACCATCGTTGATTATTTCGGCGCCCAGGGTCTTAAAAAGCTGATCGGCATAAAAATTATGACTTTTTTTGTTCAAGGTTATTATAAGATCGGAAAGCGGCAAGGAATGATGCGAAAACAATAGTTTTGCACCAGCCTGGCGGAATGCATTTTTCCGGACTGCAGGCGCATGACCAACTATTATCCCCGAAATCATAAATGAGTGCTGCATGTTTTCGGCAAACCATAAGGGCGGATTTTCGATGGTAATCGATTCCCTATATTCAGCAGACCCAATGGGATACCGCCCTTTTACAATAAGCGCGTTCCTTCCGCGTTTACGGCTGAGTTTTAATGATGATTGAGAATCCGCCGCACAGCTTAGGGCGATTATTTCTGTACCAACATATTTTGCAAGCGGACCGGCAACAATAAGCAAAGAATCCCCGGCATGCATCCCCGGCGCAATTGTTACATCAATACAGTTATCATTATAGCTTAAGGCGGAAATCTGTGCAGAATACCAAAATGGCTCGTCATCCCAGTTCCATCCTTCCGCCAGAACGTTGTCACTAAAAAAACCATCATCGGCAATGATGTGCCCGTCAATCTGATTAATCCCATAATGACGAAGTGAATCTGCCCAATCTTTAAAATATGCCTGCTTGTCCCCGTCCCGATAACGCCCGGAAATGGAAGGGTCCCCCATCCCGCGCACAATCAAATCACCATTTAGGACACTGTCTTTTACAATACCCTTTATATAAAATTCGGTCCGAAAACGATAGTCGGGACCGAGTAACTCCAAGGCACAAGCCGTGGTGTATAATTTTAAATTTGATGCGGGGATAAAAAGTTTAGCGGCCTCATGCTGGTAAACTAAAGACCGGTCTTTAAGCGCTTCGATATAAACGCCGATATGCGCGGCAGCCACGTTGGGATCATCAATAAGTATATTTATTTTATTAACAAGATTTTCTTGCGGCGTTTGTTCAACAGTTGGCGCCTGAAGATGTGGATTGCAGCTAAATAAAAATATAAAAAATCCGAGGGAAAAAACCGTATTATAAATTAATTTCTCATAACCATAATGAATAACTTTTTTGAACTGCATATTACCCTGCCGTAAATCAACAAAGAAGAAAAAGTCTATAAACAAAAAAAGCGGAAAGGAAACCCCTCCCGCTTAAATTGAAACGATTATTTATGCAACAGCGTCTTTTAAACCTTTACCTGCTTTAAAAGTTGGGACATTACGGGCAGCGATCTGAAGTGCTGCCCCGGTTTGAGGATTACGACCCGTACGGGCAGCGCGGTGTGATACATTAAAAGTGCCAAAACCGATGAGGCTAACGCTATCGCCAGCTTTTAAAGAAGATTTTACGGAACCGATAAAAGAAGCGAGGGCTTCTTCAGCGGCTTTTTTGGAAATATTGGCATCTTCGGCCATCTTAGAAACGAGTTCTTGTTTAGTCATTGATTTGACCTCCTGTTTGTGGTTTGAGTTTTAAGAAAGTGAAAAGCTCATTTGACGAGTTTAGAATATCTGAACTTGAACGAATAAATGCAAGCAAAACTTGCTCAATATCACATTTTCATCCAGCATTCTGAACAAACTAACATATATTTTGAGTGCATTTTTCCATTTTGCTTTCCAAACGGTGTAGAGCGGTATAACATTTAAAATCGGTAACTTAAACAATTACCAAGCTTGGGGACATCCGATTGGGTAAATATTTTTAAATATTCAGGTCATTGGTTTATGTATTTACAAAGCTTAATTTAAACATCTTTTCATTTCATTCAAATTATTTTTTATTTCGTTCTTTGGCATATAAGCGCGGGGAAGGCAAAATTTTTATGGTTCCAGGGCAAGTACGCTTCACTATTGTTTTTTATCTCCGGCCCGTATTAAAACAAAAACAGCATGGATGGACGGTACACGATAAACCAACAAGTTTTAAAAATTTCCATAAAAACCCATGTTTAAAATTTCTTTTTGGTCATAAAAAATAATTTCTTAAATTATTCCAATTTTAATTAGATATGGAAAATCGGATCATGAAAAAAAAATACCCGGTTAGTTCACTTGTTGAACAAACAGCGGTTTCTGCAAGCGGCATGCAAGCCATCTATCCACCCGTTGAGAAAACAAAAACGATCATCGTGGAAAACTTTCCTCTTTTGGGCAAGTTAACGGCACTGCGCTTTATTGAATGGTGCCAGAATAACGAAGGGAGTACAATTGCCCTGCCCACAGGTAAAACACCGGAACATTTTATCCATTGGGTAAACCATATCTTGCAAAACTGGGGTTCCACTGCAACAAAAAAACTATTGGAATCCTATCAGGTCGATCCGGCAAAAAGACCAAAGATGGAGAGTTTCCATTTTGTTCAAATTGATGAGTTTTATCCGATAAGTTCAACCCAGCACAATAGTTTTTTTTATTATGTAAACAAATTTTATATCCGGGGTTTTGGCCTGGACCCTAAAAAAGCAATGTTGATCAACCCCAATATAATTGGGTTAAAAGATGGTCAACGTCTTATCGATATATGGCCGGACCATAAGGTAGATTTATCTTTACGTATCCGTCATGCAAAATCTGTATTGGAAGAAAAACAAAAAAACGTACTCGAGGCCATCGATCAATTCTGTAGCGATTATGAAAAACGGATTCGCTCTTTTGGTGGTATTGGTTTTTTCCTGGGGGGCATCGGCCCCGATGGCCATATCGGTTTTAACGTCCGCGGTTCGGATCACCATAGTACCACGCGTCTTACGCCGACCAACTATGAAACTCAGGCGGCGGCCGCTTCGGACCTGGGTGGTATCGAAGTATCGCGCAACCGCCTGGTTATAACAATTGGTCTGCAAACCATAACCTACAACCCACAGGCAACAGCAATTATCATTGCCGCAGGCGAGGCCAAGGCAAAAGTGGTGAGGTCAGCCATTCAATCGGAAGCTTCCAATCTTGTACCTGCCTCGGTTCTACAGGAATTGAAAAATTCGGCATTTTACATAACCCGTGGCGCCGGTAAACTTCTTAACGAACGGCGTTATCATTATGTAAAACAAATGAAAATCATCAACGAAGAAGAGAGCGACCGCATTGTAACGGATTTGGCATTGTTTAAAAACAAAAAACTCACGGACCTGAGCAAAACGGATTTTTCATCGATACGATCCAGTAAACTTTTGTTGAACAATAATAAGGTTGATCCTGGCAAAATTTGTCCCGATCTGGAGACACGCTATATAAAACGTATAAACGATGCAATGATCATCCCGAAAAACAAAACCTTTTTACATACGGCGCCGCATCATGACGATATTATGCTGGGTTATCTGCCCTATCTCGTACGTTTGATGCGCGAAGGAAGCAACACACATCATTTCAACTATCTGACCAGTGGGTTCAATGCAGTAACCAATAATTTCATGTTAAAAGAAATTCAGAACGCAAATACCTTCTTAAAAACAGACGATTTTCAACAACTGCTTTCCGATGGCTATCTTGATCCATCTAAGGCGGAATTCCGTGACCGGGATATCTATCAGTATCTCGATGGCGTGGCCGCAAATAATGAATTTGCCATGCGCGAAGGATGCGCCCGGCGTTTATTACGTAATCTTGTGGAAATATTTGAGGAGGACTCTTTTAGCAATCTCGAGTTCCGTATATCCGAACTTGTCAATTATTTTACAACACAATATCCCGGCAAGAAGGACATCCCCTATATTCAGCAGTTAAAGGGCATGACGCGTGAATGGGAAGCGGATATTCTCTGGGGGTATTTTGGATTTAACTCACAATCCGTTATCCATTCCAGGCTTGGTTTTTATAAAGGCGATATATTTACCGAAGAACCCACGGTTGACCGGGACGTGATGCCTATCCTGGAAACCTTGCGCCGGACAAAACCGGATATCATTACCGTGGCCTTTGATCCGGAAGGCAGCGGCCCGGACACACATTACAAGGTTTTGCAAGCGGTTACCGAAGCCTTAAGACGCTATGTGGACGAAAGCGGGCGAAAGGATATAAAGATTTGGGGCTACCGCAATGTCTGGTACCGCTTCCACCCCAGCGAGGCCAATATTTTTGTGCCGGTCACACATAATACACGGGCCATCCTGAACGATGCTTTCCTGAGTTCTTTTGGTTCGCAACGCGAAGCGTCCTTCCCAAGTTATGAATTTGACGGTCCCTTTAGCGGATTGGCTCAAAAAATTCAGGTAGAACAATACCAGGCCATGAAACGCCTGCTTGGCCGGGCATACTTTTACCAAAACAGCGATTCACGCATCCGCTCTACCCGTGGGTTTGTTTTTTTAAAAATAATGGATTTGGATGAATTTTACAGCCGCTCACGGGAGTTGCGCAAATCGACTGAAAATATCAAGTAGAGGGGCGCGGTAGCATTATATCTACCGCGATACCAGCAAGCCCGGCATCCTGTACCGGGCTTGTTTTTATAAAAAAGATTACTTTTCCTTTGTTTTATCTGTCCCTGGATCATCGATGTGATACACGGCCCGCTCCTTTTCTTTGCGCAACGCAACAGCCATCTGAAAGGCAACTTCTTCCGGGCGGTTCTTGTTTATTATAAACTCTTTTGAACGGGATTTCCCATTTTCAAACCAGGTTGTTCGGTAGTAGTAATAGACATAGCCGTTTTTCTTACGATTTACAGATTTATGAACGCCGGCCACACCCGATTTATTATGTTTCATTGGTTCCGTGCGCCCACGGGTCCCCTGCCCCACCCGTTGTATCTGAAGGTCTGCAACCATTTGATTATGATCACGGTAAACTATGGCATTTTTTAAGGCTACTTTTTTACCGCCATAAAGACGATCGCTAAATAATTTGCAGGTAAAAACACTTTTAATGCCGTAAATACGCACATACCATCCATGTGTGGATTTTGAATCAATGCGACTGATGCCTTTTAATTTGTTGTCTTTCTTCTTCATGCCCTCCCCTCCTTTATTATAAAATTACAGGCATTTAGATTTATACCATGGATTAAATCTACCCCCTCAGGTCTTTAATCCAAGCCCCGGTAAAATTATACCGAAGGTATTCTCTATTGAAACATACTATTAATCTGATTTTAACGGTACACTTTTATTTTTGTTGTTGTACGCCAACCCCATGGCGGTAAACCAACTTCCCGCCAAAATGCCCCGCCTGGTATATCTGCAAGGCACCGAGAAGCATAAATAACGTTATGAGCAACCGGACTTGCACCGGGCTGACTTTAAAATACATGAACAACCCCTTCGCTATAAAAACAAAACTAAACAGTCCCAAAACCCACAAACCTGCCTGGCGGTGTTGAGCAACCAGATGGACAATGCCTGCCCCTTGCTTCACCGCTTCCGCGGCGAAATTTCCAGTTATGACGGCGATTATAGCGGAAACAACGCCAAGCCCCAAAAGGAAGATAGTAACCCTGTCCCAAAAATCCCTGTGGCCGAGATATGTTAAAAGTTCACTTAATAATGCGCTTAACAACAAGGCAATAGGGAAATGGATAATCTGTGGATGTTCTATCATTTTTTCTGACAAGCCTTTACGTCATCCATATAATGTGAACGGATTTCATTCCATTCCATTTTAAACCAGGGTGAAAATTTTTCCGGGGCCTGCTTCATTTCTCGCTCTAAAACCGGAATAGAGATATATTTCGAATCGGCGATTTCGGTCTTGTTAACAACGGGCATAGCGGCAGTACAACCAATATATACCGAACAAAGCTCGTTTTCCGACCCTGCTTCGCCATATCTCACCTGATATTGAAATCTGTAAAGAAACTTTAGAGATGTATCCAACCCCAGCTCTTCCCGTAAACGGCGTTTGATTGAAAAGCTGTAACTTTCACCTTCACGTGGGTGGCTGCAACAACTGTTGGACCAGATCAACGGCCACAGCCTTTTACTTGCTGCACGTTGTTGCAGAAGCAGATCGCCTTTAGGGTTAAAAATAAACAATGAAAAAGCACGGTGCAAGATACCGTCTCCATCATGACAGGCGCCTTTTGTTTCATATCCTAAAATATTATCTGCGTCATCCACAAGGATAAGACGCTCCTTTTCTGATGATACGATTTTGTCGTTCATGGACCCTACTTCTATATTATTAATATATCACCTGGTTATTTGATAGTCGCCTTACCCGAAAAAGCCTTTCGGCACGCGCCGGCATCATTCATCGCTAATGTATTCTTCCCCCATGCGGTGCAGCATGTCCGCTATCATTTGAAGCAAACGCGCATCACTCTCAATTAATGCTCTATAGATTACGTTCAAATCATTTTTTTGCCGTTTGACGGACATTTGCATTAATTCCATAAAAGTCTGACGGTTAAACAACTTGTGATTAAAAGACAAGAGCAGAATATCATCAATGCTGCTCTTGCCGGCTGGCCTGCTTTGGCCAAGAAAAAGGCTGAGCGCCTCAATGAGCATATCAAAAACATCATTCAAAACTGCCCGGGCGGTTTCTTTATTTTCCCGGCTTTCCGGTTCAGTGAGAACAAAATGTAGTTGATTGAGTTTATCCTGCAAATTATCTGCCGCCAATTTATAACTCATTTGAATATCTTGCCCTCTACCTTTTTAGATTCCCGTTAAAACGGCCAATTCATCGCTATCATGCCCTTACCGGTCTTCGCGTTGGAGTATAATTATGCATTTATGATTTATAATAAACACAGCAACGGAAATATTAAAACGGATTCCCGTTATTTTTATAATCATACCAAAAAATTATTGGCCCAAAAAAACTTCGCCTGCAATTCTTAACTTTGAATATCGGCTATCATGGACTGATACCCGGCAGCCCGGATTGCCTGGGCCACCTCTTCCGCATTGTCCGGGCAAAGCGCAATTATGGCGCCGCCGCCACCGCCGCCGGTTAGTTTTGCCCCGAGCGCACCGGAACTGCGCGCGATGTCCACCAGCTCTTCGATTTCCCTGCCGGACACCTGTAATGCATTTAGTAACCCCTGGTTTATATTCATAAGTTCGCCCAGCAAAGGCAGATTATAGCTTTGGATTGCGTCTTGTGCACGCAGGACCAAATCATCAATCTCGCTAAAAATGCGATTATAGAGCGGTTTATTACCTTCCCAGCTTTTCCGCACCTTGGCCACCATTCCGGCTGTTAAACTTTCCACCCAAGTCAGACCGATAACCACACGTATGGGGTCATTAACGTCTAAAGGTGTAATTTCCGGTGGACTTCCCTTTTTAAAACGGATAAAGCGGCCATAAGTTGCCAGGGAATTGTCAATGCCCGAAGCAGTTCCATGCACAATCGTCTCTGAGGCATAAGAAAGTTCGGCAACTTTTTCATCGGATAAATTTAATTTAAAGAAGTCGGACAAAGCACGAATAATCGCCACCGCCAGGGCCGCCGAACCGCCAAGTCCCATTGCACGGGGAATGTGCGGGAAAACTTCGATTTTCATGTCTTGTTTGTGCAAGTCCAGTTTATCGAGAATGAGTTCCAAAGATTGAAAAATCGAATATTTATGTTTTGCGCCCCGTTGTATCCGTTCTTCCACACCCCAGCGTGGAATAAGCAGGTGAATACCTTCCGCAGGACTGGAACTAACCCGCGCCTGCATGGCCAGTGGAACGGGGGCGGCTATAGCATGGCTTCCGTAAACAACAGCGTGCTCTCCCAGAAGGATAATTTTACCATATCCTGTCGGCAGGCTTTCGTCCTCAAGTTTTAGGATTTGATTCTGTGGTTTGCTGTCTCCCTTGTCAGAAATCGTTTCGATAATTTCCTTAGCTTTCCAAACTTTTACATCTCCGCTATCGATCAATTTTTCCACAACTGTTTCAAATATGTCGGGTGCTGCCCCGGCAGTCATTGCCACACTGCGGGCATGTAAGCTCATATGGCCACGTTGGATGCCTTCGGTGGCCAGGGCCCGGATTGCGCCCAGATTTTGTGCAAGTCCAACCGCGCCGATAAGTTCAGCCAGTTCACGCGCATCCTGGATACCCAGTAAACGATAGGCGATGGCAACCATGGGGTTGCTTTGCAAGGAACCGCCAACGGTCCCCACCCGTACCGGTAGCTCAATAAATCCTGTCAGATCACCATTTTCATTTTTATCCCAGCGGGTAAGGGAAGAATATTGGCCTTTGTGTGCTGCGTATGCATGCGCCCCGGCTTCCATAGCCCGCCAATCATTTCCCGTTGCTATAATTAGCGGATCAATACCGTTCATTATCCCTTTATTGTGCGTTGCGGCCCGGTAAGGATCAACAAGGGCAAAATCATTGGCCAGTATAATTCCATCTCTTACTTGCTCACCTGTATAGCCACCTGTGCCATTTAATAAATCAACCGGAATTGTGCAGTATGTCCGCACCAGGGAACGATCCGCCAGATTGGATAAAATTCGTAAAAATACCTTGCCGCCACATATTTTTTCGACCAGGGAAGCCACCCCTTCGCACATACTGTTTACCAGGTTGGCGCCCATGGCATCGCGCACATCCACCAGCAGATGAACGATCATCATATCCTGGCCGTTTTTTTGCGCGGGAATAATACGCACTTCCACATCACGGGCTCCACCGCCCCGCGCCACCATATTGGGGTGCAGACTGTTGGCCAAATTGACGATATCTTCCTTATTCTGCAGGATGGCTTGTTTGGCCCGCGCGGGATTTTTTATATCTACTACCTGGATTTGCCCTATAAGAATAGGCTCGTCACTTTCACTTGTAAACCCCCCGGCATTTCGTACGATTTTTGCCATTGCACTAACCGCGGCCACAATAGATGGTTCTTCCACAACCATGGGCACAACATAATCTTTACCATTCACCAGAAAATTAAGTCCAAGACCCATCGGAAGGCCAAACACAGAAACCACGTTTTCGATCATGCGGTCGGAATCTTCTGTTTGCAGCGTGGCCTTGCCGTTTTTGATTACCGTAAAGTCTTCTTCTTTTAGGAACCCAAACCGTTTTAAGATTTGAAGCCTTTCCCGGACGGTTTTTTTGTAAAAACCCGAGAGTTGCGCATTTCGCTTTTTATCAGTTTTCACGTATAGACCCTGGTTTATTTTAAAATTGTATCAGATGGGCGGACAAAGAAACAAAGATACCCGGCTTCTTCAACCGTCCGGCGAATGTTGTCCAGCAATCCGGGGGCATCGGCAAAGGCAACGCCGATATCGCCACTGCCCGCGCCGCTCGGTTTATACACCCCGCCAAGCGGTTTGATAAGCTCATGCAACCGTTGATGCACCGGACTTATGATAGGCATACCGCTTGCATCGCCAAGCTTAAGCATTAGATTGTGATACCGATCGATTAATGGTAAAAAACATTTTATATTTTTTTCACTATACGCATCGCAGGCATCGGATGATATATCTCCCATCTCGCGAATGATCTGCCTATACAGTTGTGGATTGCCTTTTTTTAATTGATGTACACCAGTCACCATTCGCCGGGTAGATTCTGACCGTCCTGTAAATATAATCAGTTGTGGTAAATCAGGCCAAATTTTAAGTGCAACCGGCGCTTCCTGCTCAGCGTGTTTATTTATTGCAACACGATATTTTAAGACGCCGCCAAAACTGCTCGCGGCGATATCGATTCCTGATCCAATATTATTTTGCGCCTTTCGGTGTGCCGTAAGCGCCAAACGAAAAACACGCGTCTTTTCTTCCGGCAAGGCGATCCCCATACCCGCCCAGAGAAAGATGGCCTTAATCAGGGCAACAGTCAGTGCCGCACTTGATCCAAATCCCAGTTTGATACCTTCCGCTTTTTCATAAAAAGCATCGGTATCAATGTTGATGTGAAAATACTTTGATTTAAACCGGCAATCCCGACAATAATGGTACACATATTCAAAGGTAGTTTTAAAAAAGTTCAAACGTTTTTGTACAGGATGCTCCACTTCTGCAGGAAAAAGAACGGAGCCTTTTCCCATAATATGAAAAGGAATATTCCATAAATTTAGTGATGGTGCGCTTATAGAGAAACCATCGGCCGGGCTTATTTGCACTAGCGCTTCCCGATTGACCGCGCAGACCAATGACTGTTCGCCCTCCAATACGGCATATTCACCAACGATGATCAGTTTGCCCGGGGCATGGGCAATAACTTGTTTTGACAAGGTCATACGATTTGGGCGGCCCCGCCGAGTGTGCTTTCGATAATCCGTGAAATCCCCGGCATACGGTTCAACTCGGTTTTTACCTGACTTACATATTCGGATGGGCATATTGCCTTGACTTGCGGACCGGCGTCAACGGTAAAAAATACGGGTATTCCTGATTCACGCATTTCACGAATACGCTGCATAACATTTACAGTCGCGCCATTCCAGTAAATTAGACCAGGGCGGCTGGCAAGCGCCAGGGCATGCATTTTTAAACAACTGAACTCAGACAACTCAGCTAACTTTTCAAAATCTTTTTGTGTTAGACATTGCCGCATTTCTTCCAAATCCGTATTTGAATTATCGATCCAACTTTGATAAAACGGTGATGTGATTCGTGAATGTTCCATGCCATCGGTAGAACCTGTTTTTTTGGGCCCTTCGGCGGTAACCGCAATCAAAACGGATAAATCCCAATGCCCCGGTGGGTAAAGCATTTTTGCAACCGCGTCCCGGCCGTCTTTTTGCACCCCGACCTTCATCTCTACGAAACCGCCAAAGATGGAGCGGGCTGCCGACCCGGACCCGAGCCGGGCAAGTTCGGACAACGCTGTTGGAGAAAGTTCTAAACCAGCGGCCAACGTAGCGGCCAGGGCCAAGGCGGCAAACCCCGACGCGGATGAAGCCAGACCGGCCGAAGTCGGAAAATTATTGACGCTTTCCACCCGGTAATATATTTTTTTGCCCGATCTCTGTCTTATCCTATCCAGGAAGGCCGACAGACGATTGGTCTCTTTTTCGGATGCGGGGCTGTCATTTAACATAAAGGAATCGCGGTTTAATAACGCATCGGATGATACGGATGTTTCCGTGAACAAAGCGGACAATGCCAGCGAAATGGACCCCACGGCCGGTATATTAAGCGCTACATCTTTTTTACCCCAATATTTTATCAGGGCAATATTGGAATGGGCACGGGTGGTTATGGTTGTCATTAAATATCCTTACTCAAAAGATGGAATTTAATCCTGAATCTGTTAAATTACAAAAATTGAATGCACCCGATGAATCTTTTGACGTATCAAAAAATTGTATTAGAAAATAAAAAATATGATGTTGCATTATTTAGGGTTCATCTATACCAACTCAATGCATTTTTATGAAGTATTATTCCCATAACAACTATATAAAATTATTTGAGGAAAACAACAATGGCCCAGAATCTCATCGAAAAAATAACACAAAAATTTTGTCTAAATCTTCAAGATGGAGAAAAAGTTCATAGCGGAGCTTTTGTTACTTTACGTCCGGCACATGTAATGACGCATGATAACACCGCCGCTGTACGGCCAAAATTTCTGAATATCGGCGCAAAAAAAATAGCAGACCCGCGCCAGGTGGTGTTTACACTGGATCATAATGTGCAGGACAAGAGTGACAAAAATTTGGCAAAATACAAAACCATTGAAAATTTTGCACATGAGATGGGTGTAGATTTTTATCCTGCCGGCCGCGGCATTGGTCATCAAATAATGTGTGAAGAAGGCTATGTATGGCCGGGCAGTTTTGTTGTTGCATCAGACAGTCATTCCAACATGTACGGTGGTCTGGGCTGTTTGGGAACACCGGTAGTACGTAGCGATGCTGCAGCTCTTTGGGCCACGGGAAAAACCTGGTGGCAAATCCCACCGGTTATAAAAATTGTATTTAACGGTAAACTTGCCAACGGGGTAAGCGGTAAAGACGTGATTATTGCCCTTTCGGGTTATTTTAACCATGATGAGGCCTTAAACCATGCCCTTGAAATCACCGGTCCCGGCGTGGCAACACTTACCGTGGACCAACGTTTGACTATAGCCAATATGAGTACCGAATGGGGTGCGCTTGTGGCGGTATTTCCAACCGACGCCCTAACACTGGCCTGGCTGGAAAAACGCGCAGATTCATTAAATACAAACGGGCGCCATCCACGTATCAACCAACAAAATATCGCTGAATTAAAAAAGAACATAATGGAAGCCGATGCCGATGCATTTTATTATAAAGAAATAACTTTAGACCTTTCCAGCATAGTACCAGATGTGGCCGGTCCAAACTCGGTGAAGATCACACACAGCGCCGCCGAACTTTCAAAACAGGATATTAAAATTCAGAAAGCTTATCTTGTTTCCTGTGTCAACAGCCGTGTTGAGGATATCGCCGCGGCGGCGGAAATCGTAGCTGAAAAAAAAATAGCCCCTGAGGTAGAGTTTTATATTGCCCCGGCCTCACAGGAGGTACAAGCCGAAAGTGAAAAACGAGGAGACTGGCAAAAATTATTGGCTGCCGGAGCGATCCCCCTGCCAGCAGGATGCGGCCCCTGCATTGGTCTGGGCGCCGGGTTGCTAAAATCCGGGGAAACAGGTATATCAGCAACAAATCGCAACTTTAAGGGACGGATGGGAGCCCCCGATGCCCAGGCATATTTAGCATCTCCAGCCGTGGTAGCCGCCTCCGCGCTTGCTGGAAAAATCACCAGCCCGTTTTCGATTGAGGACAGAAATATTTCCGCAACATTAAAATCCTTTAACAGCCAGATAAATAAATCAGTTATAAAAAATATCGCTGGTTTTCCGGAAGAGTTAAAAGGACGCGCTTTGTTTTGCCCTGCCGACAATATCAATACCGATGGCATTTATCCAGGGAAATACACCTATCGCGAGGACCTGACACCGGAAATGATGGCCGAGGCAGTGATGGAGAACTATGATCCCGCATTTCATAATATTGCACACAAAGGTGACATTTTACTAAGTGGATTTAATTTTGGCACCGGTAGTTCACGTGAACAGGCCGCAACTGCGCTTAAGGCATTCGGTATCCGCCTGGTCATAGCCGGGTCTTTTAGCCAAACCTATAAACGTAACGCGATAAATAATGGTTTCATTCTTTTGGAATGTCCGGAGTTAATCCATCAACTGCAAAAAAACTATGGACAAAACTTTCTTTCAAAGGTAATCGGCCCATCATTAAGCGTTTCCATGAAAAATAGTCTAATAATATTTGATGATCGACAATATCCTTTTACGCCATTAGGACTGGTCGCACAGGAACTGATCATTGTAAACGGTCTGGAAAATTGGGTACGAAAGGAAATTGAAAAAAATAGTTAAAAGTTTTTCTGTTCATCACATCACTGTAATTAAACTAGCACTGTGCTGAATCGAGGATAATATAAAAGGCAGGGAAACATTCCATATATTCAGGGAAGAAGTTATGGCTTATCCACATTTAAAAAACCTGGAACAAAAAACTACAAATTCCAATTTTGAACGAGGTAAATTATACCTTTCAGGTAAATTCCTCAGTAATTATCAATGCGTTAACAAAAGATATTTTAGTGCATCGGTTAGAGGCCAAAAAAGATATCGGGTATTGCTGGAATTGGGCAAGGATGATTTTCGGGCATGGTGCAGTTGCCCCTACGCGTCCCGTGGTTTATGCAAACATGAAGTTGCGCTTGCGCTCGAAGTACGTAATAAGAAGAACATCATGCTTAAACAGATTCACAGAAAACGAGCTCACGCCAGGCTCTTTCAGCAATTCAACATTTTCCGCGTTTATCTGATGCATCTATGGAACAGGTTTTCTGGATAATACTTTTGGGCATATAGCATTGCTGATGGGTTTTTTCACGGAGTGGCACAAAGGTTTTCTTTTTTTAAAAAAGCCATCTCTCTGTGCGGCTTTTCAGCAATATCTCTATATTTCTATCTATAAGATGATGAATATGTAGTGATAAACGGATCTAATTTATTATCCTTTTTATCCCATTTTTTAGAATTGAAACATTAAAATTCAATAGAAGTCCCAGTTTATAGTTACCTAATTTCAAATATGTAAGAACCTGAGCAATATGTATATTTCTGAGCATTTCAACCGTTTTAATTTCTACGACTACCTTCTCATCGACTAATAAATCAATACGGTAACCATGATCCAGTTTCAATTCCTTATAGACAATAGGCATAGGCTTTTCCTTTTGTACTTCTAGCCCTGCCTGCCTTAATTCATAAAGTAAACATTCCTGATAGGCCGATTCTAACAAACCTGGTCCCAAATGTTTATGTACTTCGATCGCAGAGCCAATAATTATTTGTGACAATTCATTTTCAATCATGATATCCTCACTTTTATTATACACTGAAATACGCTTAGTATCTTTTTACATTAAAAACTGTTTTCTCCAATATGATTTTTTTTCGTAAGCTTGAATTTAAAAACTTTTTCACGGAGTAACTCAAAGAAGGCACCGAGTGGCACAAAGGTTTTTTTATTTTAAAAAAGCCGTTTCTCCGCGCGGCTTTGTGTAAACTCCGTGCAACTCTGTGAATGGTTTTTTTTTTGACTTCTAAAAACTTTTTCACGGAGTAACTCAAAGAAGGCACCGAGTGGCACAAAGGTTTT
>CAYWBI010000011.1:0-48358 GCA_964456445.1 uncultured Calditrichaceae bacterium | reverse complement strand
AGGTTGCTTCGTGCTGAATATCTTGTCGATGCCAAAGGCATGAACAAAATGCGTGGCTTACCGCTTAATTCAAATGATATTGTAGCTGCCATAAAAGACCTGCTGGAGAATGAATAAAATGAATGAGACTATGCAACTGCCACTGCTTACAAAAGAAGACCTCACATCGGACCAGGATGTACGCTGGTGCCCCGGATGCGGCGACTATGCAATACTTGCACAAATGAAAAAGGTATTGCCGGAGCTGGGGGTTCCCCGGGAGAACATCGTCTTTGTGTCCGGCATAGGCTGTTCAAGCCGTTTTCCCTATTATATGGATACCTACGGGTTGCACGGGATTCATGGGCGGGCGCCTGTGCTTGCCACAGGAATAAAGCTGGCCAATCCACAGTTAAAAGTATTTGTAATCACCGGTGATGGTGATGCGCTCAGTATCGGAGGCAATCATTTTATCCATCTTTGCCGACGAAACATTGACATCACGGTACTTTTGTTTAATAACCGGATTTATGGCCTGACCAAGGGGCAGTATTCGCCCACATCCGAACAAGGGAAAATCACCAAGTCCTCCCCTTATGGTTCATTGGATTATCCTTTTAACCCTGTACGCATTGCGCTTGCCGCCGGGGCCGGGTTTGTAGCCAGGTCTATCGATCGCAACACAAAACATCTTGCGGAAATGATCCGTCGGGCAGCTTTATACAAGGGAACCTCATTTATCGAGATTTATCAAAACTGTAATATTTTTAATGATGGCGCGTTTGAACAGTTGACCAATTCAAAGACAAAAAAGGAACATCAGCTGGAAATGATCGACGGGCAGCCCTATCGCTTTGGAACTGACTCTGAAAAACTTCTCAAATGGAGTGGTAACAACTTTGATATTGTTGATGGAACAGACGATGATAGCAATGCCCTTCGTCATTCATCCGTTAACGAAATTGATAGCTATGTCTTTAGTCTGGCCGCTCTTCATGAAAAGCCGGGGTTTCCAACACCGATCGGAGTATTCCGTCAAAAAGAACAAAAAACATATGACGAATTATTGACCAAACAGGTAGCGGAAGTGAAAGATTCCCTTGGAAATGGCGATCTAAATAAATTGTTACATTCCGGTCAAACCTGGGAAGTCAAATAGTAGGGAACAATAGCTACAATTTGACAAGGGTTTTGTGATAAATAAGATGAGAATAATGCCGATTATTACGCCGACCGGAACAATAAATACGGGAGAAATGATGTACGATCGGATAGGCCAAATCCTGCCCCTTGATGTTGAAAAGGTGCTGCTTGTAGATGACACGCCAGACAACCTGCTTACACTAGAGAATATTCTTGAAGATTTAAATTACGATATTTACACCGCCACAAACGGCAATGAGGCGCTCGACCTCATCGATAAAATAGAACCCGATTTAATTTTACTGGATGTGATGATGCCCGGTAAAAATGGCTATGAAGTAGCCGAAATTTTAAAGGGTGACCCTAAAACCCGTCTTATACCAATAATCATGCTCACGGCTCTGGAAGGAAGGGAAGAGCGGCTGAAGGGATACCAGATCGGTGTTGATGATTTTATAAACAAGCCCTTCAATATTTTTGAATTACGCGCCCGTGTGCGTAACCTGCTTCGTTTACGGACCTATATAAACGAACTGGAACATGCCGAACATATCATTTTTTCGCTGGCACGCACCGTTGAAGCCAAAGATAAATATACCGTGGGTCACTGTGAGAGGCTTTCACATTTTGCAGAGCGGGTTGGCCGTAAACTTGGCATGTCGGAAGCCGATCTGATTATTCTAAGACGCGGCGGCATTCTTCATGATATTGGCAAAATCGCCATTGCCGATGAAATATTGTTAAAACAGGGCCCGCTGACCAAGGCCGAATATGAAATCATAAAAACGCATCCGGCCGAGGGCGAACGTATTTGTGCACCATTAAAGAGCCTAAAGCCTATTTTGCCTACGATTCTTTATCATCATGAAAAGATAGATGGCAGCGGTTATCCCGAAGGGCTGGCGGGAGAGAATATTCCCATTCATGCGCGGATCATGGGCATTGTGGATTGCTTTGATGCGCTTACCACTACGCGTGCCTACCGACCCGCAATGTCCATAGCCCGTACCTTCGGTATAATGTCCGAAGAAACCATAAAGGGTAAGTGGGATAAACGTATCTTTGAAGCTTTTGTTGAATTGATAAATCAGCAAGCCGTTCCCGCATAGTTAAATTATGTATCTTTAACGCTAATTTGTTTTGAAATCGGTTTAAAAATCCATATTTTGCACTTTTTAGATGCAGGTTAATATTTATGAAAACATTTTATACCGTTCTTGGAATTCTGTTAAGTTTTTTTATCCTTTGGATATTTTCCTTAAACGTCGGTCAAACCGTTGATATTGATATTGCATTTCATTCCTATAAGGGCGTCAATCTTATAACAATAACTTATTTGTCTTTTTTCGCGGGGTTCGTTTTAGGCCTGTTGGTGCTACTTATAAAATACCTCGGATTTAAAAAGGAAAAATTTCAACTAAAAAAGGAAGTTAAGACCTTAAAAAAGGAAATTGGCGAGTTACAATCGATTGCACAAAAAGATGTGCCAGGTTTAGCATCGGATGAAGAGCAAACGATTGCCGGGGGCGAAAGCGAATAAGCAGTTGTTTGCATCTTAGCCTATCGCCGCTTTGAGTTTTATCTTGGGGTTATATGAAAAAAGTCATTGTTTTACTGTTTCTTTTAGGAACAGTTCAAACAGGCCGGGCGGAAAATGCCGCGAAGCTCATCCGCTATTTTGAGCAAAACGATTATGCCGCCCTAAAAACGGAACTTAGCCAACACCCGTTAAAAAAGGGAAGCGACGAAGCCCGTTTTTTTAAAGCGGTATTCGAGCCTATTGCCGAAAAAGCCTTTGTTGTTTATCAGGATATTTTTAAAAAAGGTAATGGATATGCACGTTATCTTTCAGCGCAGCGTTTAAAAGATTATTATTATTCCCGTGGTTACTATGCAACAGCAGCGGACTATCAAAAATTTCTTCTCGACCATCAAGGTTTATTGGATGATCAAAACACACAACCGATTGATAAAACAAGCCCTGAACAAGGTGATACACTAAATCAGGAAAAGCTGTATATACAGGTTGGCGCCTTTGGTATGCGTGACAATGCAACACAAATGCGGGATATGCTGAAAACACAGAAAATTGAATCGCGCATCGTCTTGAGGACCATAAATAAACAGAAGTTTTATTGTGTATGGATTCCCGGCAAGGATGGCTTTAAGCCTACATTAAATTTTGCAAATGAGCTTATGGAAAAGTATCATTTGAAGTACAGGTTAATAAAAGAATGAGGTTTTGATGGATATCGAACTTTTACGCTCTATACCATTGTTCTCCGAATTACGCGATGAAGAATTGGAGAGCATTGCCCGGCATACGGTTCGCCAGCTCTATAAAAAAGATAATATGGTCCTTATTGAAGAAGAAATAGGGTCCACCATGTTTGTTATATTGGATGGCCGGGTCAAAATATCACGGATCAGTGATGAAGGACGCGAAGTGATTTTATCGATTTTGTGCGATGGCGATTTCTTCGGTGAAATGTCCATCCTTGACGGACAGACCCGTAGTGCAAACGCGGTTACCCTGGAAGATACGCAAATGTTGATCGTACGCCGTGAAAACTTTTTACAAATGCTTTATGATTATCCGCAAATTTCCATAAACCTGCTTAAGGAATTAGCTCATCGGCTGCGACGAAGCGATTCTCAGATAAAAAGCCTTTCGTTACAAAATGCCCTTGGCCGCGTTGCCTCAACCATTTTGCGTATTGCGGATGATTCCGGGCTTATCAAACAGGGGCAGGTAATCATTTCCCATTTGCCGCCACAACAAGACCTTGCAAACATGGCCGGTACCAGTCGTGAAACCATATCAAGGGTTATTAAGTCTTTGGGGCAGTTGGGTTATGTGGAAAAGATTGGAAGTAAATTGATTATTCTGGATTATGATCGTTTCCGTCAAGACTTTTCCTGATATAGAGGATGGAAAACAGACAAATACGCATAAGTCTTATTTCTGATGATGAACTGAGGCTTAAAAATTTTTTAGAATTGCTTGCAGACCCTTCCAATAAAATATCCGCGGGGGGCTTTGGGCAAACATTAAGCAGTATGTTACTTGAAGAACACCCGGATTTGCTGATCCTTGATACGGTTTCCGTGGAAAATTTTGACTATCGCCAAATAGAACCTTACCGATCAGGAAAAAAACTTCAAAATATCCCTATCCTTTTTATCGTAAATAAGGATGACCATCATCTGTTGCGCCAGCTCTATAAAAATCCTCATAACCGGATTCTTGTGGACATGGTGGATAAATATTTACTGGCCTCCGAAATAAAAAATACGCTTCATGTTAGCCGTCTCGAACGCAAGGTGGAACTTTACAAGAATATTGTTGATGGTGAAAAACAGTTAATTACCTATATGGATGAATTGCTGGAACTAAGTCAATTGGACTCCTTTTCATCCAAGGTCGGGTTGTTAAATTTTATCCAGACAAGTTTTACAAAACGTCTTGAACTGGCGCTTGCGGTGGAGATGTGCCTCTTTGGCCTGTATGATGAAAAAAGTTCGGCAATCACCATTCGCCTGTTTAGTGATGACGGCAAGGAAATTAAACAAAAAATTACCATCCATCTCGGCACATCAAAAGTGGCAACAACCCTGGAAAAGAATTATCCGCTGATTTTTGAAAACGATTTGTTGAATGATCCCTTCCTGCAGGAAATGGAAGAATCCCTTGGGTATAAAATTTCCGGTATGATGTTCATCCCGGTTGTCCTGCTGCAAAAACCCCTGGGCGGTATTATTCTCTTAAATAAAATATATCGCGATGATTTTTGTGAAAATGATTTGGCGTTTAGCACCATCGCGGTACAAAAAATCGTTTTCCAGCTTGAAAAATTAGAGATAGCAAACTTTACATCCAATGCATCTGTTTCGCAAAAATTGCCGCTGGGCTCGGTTGCAAACAATTCAATATTATTGGAAAAAGTTCTTTCTGCCGTTGATCTTGGTTTGGTAATATTTGATGCGTTCTATAAAATTCATTATTCCAACCCGGCAGGTTTGAGAACCCTGCGTCTTAATGAGCAGCCCCTTCATCTTAGTAAGCTTGTACCGCCGGCGGCCGTCCGTCAAATTGAAGTCAATGTTGAGAAAGGCGAGTTTCCTGTCGTGCGCCAGGAGCTGCAGATTGAACATTCATCGATAAATGATTTTTTTATTGGATATTCTATTTATAAGATGGAATGGGATATGCGCACACCTTATTATATACTGGTGTTTTCTGAAATTTCACAGACAAAACGTATCCAGGCCGAAATTATTCGGATGGACCGCATGGCCTCGCTCGGGATGTTGAGCTCTGGCATCGCCCATGAGATACGCAATCCTCTTGCCGGTATTAAGGCAATGACGGAAAACATGAACGAAGAACTTGACGAAAATTCAAGTATCCGGGAATACACGGTGCGCATTCTGCGCCAGGTAAACCGTTTGGACGATTTGTTGAGATCGTTTTTTAAATATGCCAAGCCAACCCGTCCCGACCCCAAACCCTGCCATATAAAGGCCATCGTTGACGAGGCAATTGGACTGATGCAACAAAAACTGTTGAACCAGGGAATCCTTGTACGACAAAATTATCACCCGGACCTTTATTTGGTTTTTGTAGATGCCAATCAGGTTCAACAGGTGTTGATTAACATGATCCTGAATTCCATGCAGGCCATGGCCAATGGCGGCCAAATTACAATCTCTGCCCGCAATGCTGAAACCGATACGCTTGCTATCGACAGGCGGAAACGCAGCACGGCATTACTTTCTGATAAGTTTATCGAGATTATTCTGGCAGATACCGGAATTGGCTTTGATGTGTCCACAAAGGAAAAAATATTTAACCCGTTTTTTACAACAAAGGGAACTGGAACAGGGTTGGGGCTGGCCATTGTTTATCAGATAATACGTGAACACGGAGGTCAGATCGAGGTGGAGAGCAAGGTTAATATCGGAACAAAATTCCGTATTCTTTTACCCGCCATCACAGAAACAATGAATGGAGAAAGTGAAGTGGCGTTGGATAAATCACTGGAAGAGTCCAAAAAACAACATCTGTAATAGTGGTGGGGATTTTACCGTTTTTTAAGATGTACACAAGTCCTGGCCCTGGGAAATTGCTTCTATGCTTAAAATAATTTAAACTAATCTTTGTTGAATATCCAAAGCAGAAACACCTAAATGCCAGGTTTTATAAAATAACAGCTTTTTTAAATCAATATGTTTACTTCTTTGAAAAAACACCGAAAATTCAACTTACAGGACCGACTGGGCGAATACTCGCATATAAAGTCCGATGATAAAAAGAAACATCATATAGAATTCGGCCGCTTGCCGCGCCGGAATTTAAAATCTATTTGGTGGTATGTGGGTTTGGCGTTTATTGTTTTGTATTTGATTTATTACCTTAGTCATTTCAGCTAAACAAGGATTGGAGAAATCGATGATTCAGATAGGTAAGATTCTAAAAAAAGTACCTATTTTTCGCATGTTAGGGAAAGAGAGCATTGACTTTATAGTTGAGCGTTTAAAATTTAAAACATTTCAGGCTAATGAAGTAATTTGCAAATCCGGTGATCCCGGTGATGAGATGTACATCATCATCAGTGGGGAGACCGATATCCTTATCGGCGAACCGGGACAAGAACAGGTAGTGGCCACTTTAGGTTCCGGTGATTATTTTGGGGAGATGGCCTTACTGACGGGGGAAAGCCGTTCGGCAACCGTACGGACGAAAGATGCCTCCGAAACATTTGTTTTGTATAAAAATGACTTTGACGTCATACTGGAACGTTTTCCGTCCATTTCGCTGAGCATGGGCAAAATTGTCAGCCAACGTTTGAGGGACACGTTAAAAAAAGCTGCATCGAAGAAGCCATCATCAGAAAGGACAGGGGCCTCGTCCGGCGGTACTGCCGGTCCTAGTGGCACACTAAAAGAAATGGCCCTGGTTGATTTGATCAATTTTTGCGAAAGCAATTCTTTAACAGGCGAGATGCTCCTGAAACGTGGCAATGAAACCGGCATTTTTAGTTTTGAACGCGGCGTTCTGCTAAATGTTAAACTTGGCGAATCCAAGGAAGACGAAGCCCTGGATACCATGTTAGGTTGGGATGAGGGGAACTTTGAGATCAAAGTAAAACCATTGACACTTTCCAAAAAAGAAAATGAAGAAGAAGACATTACAAAATCGATCATCATCGTAAACAACTCCCTGGTAGTGCGCAAGGTCATCGAACGCGCGTTTAAAGGGCTTGGATATAATGTTTCCACGGCATCAAATATTGCAACCACACTGGACAGCATCAAAGGGGATGCGCCCGATCTGGTTATATCCGATATCAAACTTGCCGATGGCAATGGCCTGGAATTTGTAAATCAGACCCGGGAAATTGCCAGTTTCCCTTTTATTTTTATTACGGATAATTCCGTTAAACCGGAACTTGAGAAAAAATTATTAGAGCTTGGAGATACAGCTTTAACCAAAACACATGAGGTCAGCGAAATTGTTAAACTTGTAGAAAACAGCATTTTATAAGAATGGTTTATCCGGGGCATTGCCCTAAACATGATATCTTAATCCAAGTGTAATTTCGGTGCCGGTAGATTTTGTCCCTTTATGCGCGCTGCTGCACTAAAAGAAAAAATGGCGTTTTCTCAAAGCTGCCCGAAAGTCTGCAACATCCATAAAGGTGCTTGTTTAGACCGGCAGTTTTTCCGTGTTGCTTCGTGAACATGCGTCATGCTGTGTTAATATGTTTTTAAATTTTATGGATATTCTTCACAGAAAACCGATTGGGCCATAATGTTTACAGAATCAATAAATTTATTAAAACGTGTACCGCTTTTTTCATCGATTGACCCGAAAGACCTGGAACTGGTTGCCGGGCAGATGGAAGAGGCGTCCTTTAGCACGGGTATGGAAATTATCCATGAAGGCGATCCGGGTGATGCTTTTTATATCCTCAAAAAAGGCCGTGTAAAAGTTTTTGCCACTCTTGAAGATACGCTTGAGGAAATTCCTCTTTCTTTTTTAGAACAAGGCGACCACTTTGGAGAAATGGCCCTGATAACCGGGGAGCCACGCTCGGCAAGTATCCAGGCTGTGAGTGATGTTGTTGTCTGGAAATTATCAAAATCTTCCTTTGATGCATTGATCCTTAAAAATCCCAGGGTCACGCTTACCCTAACCCATCTGCTGACCCAGAGGTTAAAAGGGGCCAATGTTGCCCGTAAGGCGAGCGAAGAATATTATCAGCATAAGTTTACGCCCGGTGGACAAATTGCCGATGTGGGGATTATTAAAATCCTAAAATATGCAGAGGACAATTCATTAAGCGGAAAAGTCCTTTTTGAAAAGGAAAATGATAAAGCCACATTTTTTTATCGTAAGGGGCAATTGGAAAATATTGATTATCATAACAAAAATGAAGATGAAGCGCTTGACTCGGTTTTGGCCTGGGAGCAGGGTCATTTTCAAATAGAACCCAGTATCTTTAAAATTGAAGGCGGCCAAACAAAAGATGAAGCAACCGGCGCCGTGATTCCTAAAACCGATGAACCGCCTATTGTCATCTACCTTAGAGAAAAACTCAGTGAAATTATCCAAATTGCCGGCCCACGGATTACACAGCGCGCAGTCAATCATGCCTATCACAGTTTCAGCGGATATTTTGATACTTTGCACGATTTGGTTGTTGCAATTGAACCGGCGCTGGATGTTAATTTGCGGGAAGATGTTAAATGGACGGATAAACAGACATTAATGGTCGCAATTATTTTGCGGGATATCATCAATGTCCTGGAAAGGGATGTCATTGGCCTGTCGTTTTGGTCGCCCCGTTCAAATGACGACCGTATAAACGATTCATTGGAGAGCTTACAATTCTTTGATTATTATGATCATGCCATGGATGTTATTGGCAACTGAATTAAAGATGTTTTTTATTTCTCTTCGGGTTTGATGAAAAATGGTCCATCCCTATATTTATCCCCGGAGATGGCCGATTAAATAATCATAAGCCTCATCAACGGTATCCAAAACAGTAAGCAACTTTAAGTCGTCCGCCGAGATAGTGCCCCATTTTATCATTGCGTCGATATTCAAAACCTCATTCCAGTAATCCCTGCCAAGTATGATTATAGGCAATTTCTTGTTGACTTTTTTTGTTTGAATAAGGGTCATTACTTCCATCATTTCATCCAGAGTGCCAAACCCGCCTGGAAAAACCACTATGGCTTTCGCATAATATACAAACCAGTATTTACGCATAAAAAAATAGTGAAATTCAAAACTTAGGTCCGGTGTGATAAAGGGGTTGGGGTATTGTTCCATCGGGAGGGAAATATTAAGCCCGACGGAGCTGCCCCCGGCCAATACGGCGCCTTTGTTGGCCGCTTCCATTATGCCCGGTCCTCCACCGGAAGTGATGTAGTATTTTTGATGCCCATTTTTTTTATTCAGTGTCCAGGTCGTCAACCGGCGTGAAAGTTCCGACGCCTGTTCATAATAATCAGAAAATTTCACCATACGTCGTGCGTGTTCAAGCTTGCTTTTATTTTCGGCATCTGCTTTTTGACCATAGTTCTGTTCGGCCTGCTTTAATAGGTCTTCCGCCTGTTCACGGGATTTGATGCGGGCCGATCCAAAAAACACAATCGTGGAATTTATCTTTTTTTCCCTGAAACGGTGATATGGTTCATAATATTCTGCCATGATACGTATGGAACGGGCCTCTTTACTGTTCAGGAATTCCAGGTTCTTATATGCCTTATCCGGTCTCTTCTGCATGATGTTTCCTTTTTTGAGTTCGATGTTCAGTCCGTAAGTGTCCCTAAAAGTAGTTTTGATTTATCACAAAAGCGTTGGTGGTCCTGTTGCATTTCAATTAAAAAAGGATTTTCATCAATCCGCCCCATAATATTTTTCATATCATCATAATCATCATAGCACATGATACGAAATTCGCTTCGAAAATCTTTTTCGCGAGATTCCTGTGCCCACAGCAGGATTTGTCCGCCGATATTCATGCCATCTGTTAGCAGCTGTTTAATTTGGGGGATGGAAACCGTTGTTTGTGGTGGATCAGAGATCAACGCCCAGATATCAAGCGCCATTTTTAAATGGTCGCGGTTATAGGAATGGTCTTGAAGCTTGTACCAGTCATGAATGAAATCCCAACCACTTACATCACCGGATTCAACTTGTGCCAATACTTGTTTACGTGCCCCGGCACGGATTATCTGTCCGCCGATGTTCTCCCATTCATCCGGGGCAACCGGGCAGAAATTGAACCCATGCAAAAGTTCGGGATGTGCGCTATAGGTTTCTACAAATAATCGTGCGGTATGCCAGTGAATCATTTTCCTGTACAGTTCAATTCCCTGCGCCGGTTTAATAAGCAACGCGTTTTCCCCTGGACAAATGCCGGAAATGGATACACGGGTCAGCGCTTTACCATCGGTTGCTTTTAGAAGCGTTCGTATGGCTTCGAACATCTGTATAAGGGTATCGGGCGCCATAAAATTGGTTTCGATTATTTGCTGTGGATAAACCCGTTTGTCCCTTTTTTTAAACTTCCAGGCGTTTCGCGCCAGAGCATACATATTGTATTTAAACCAATATCCCGGCATAACAGTCAACGCGCCATTTTCCGGGGAATGTCCAATAAGACTAAACGGGAAGGGGACCTTTAGCTCCTTGCCATAGCTGGCCTTGGCGATTAGGGCAAAAGAAGCAAACTTTGAATTATGTTTAAAATTGGTTGCCAGTCCCGGCCAGAAACCTCTGTCCGCCCATATCTCCCCATCTGCGGCCCGGGAGTTGTGGTTGGAGCCAATGGTTGCCCCCGCCGCAATGTTGGCTTGCCCGCCTATCGCGCTGGCGATCAGGAATGAATTGTTATGATGTTGCTCATGAAAAGGGAAAAGCAGGTTGTTCATCACCTCGGCGCAGGAAATATGTGAATTGTCGCCTATAAAGGTATGGCCGATACGGGCCCCATTTGTGATGGAGACATTGCGCCCGCTGATAAAATTTTGAGCACGCACTCCGCCTGCTATATGATTGGCATAACCGATCAGGCCACGGGTCAGGCCAATGCCTTCGCCAAGTTCCGTCGGCTCGGCCCGGGATGAAAGAATTGTCAAATTATCAAGAGAGCTGCACTCATGTATAAACGCCTTTTCCCCGATGTGGCAATCATGGATCATACCACAATTTTTTATGACAGATTCCGCGCCGATAACCCCGGGCTCTGCCCCGATATCTTTATTGGCCTCTTTTGTGAAATCCCCAAAAGGCCCAGCCATGGAACGATAGCGGGCCCACAGATAGGCATCGCCTGTAGTGATATCCCTAAATATCGATATCGATCGGCCACCATTTTCGTTTATGATTTCAAGATGTTCGCCCATGCCAAACCTGGCGCCGGCACTACAACTGATTTCCCCGGTGTTGCTGATTAAAGTGCCCTGGCCAATAACATACCCGCTTAAATGACCAATATTGTGCAGGGCGCAACCATCGCCGATAAAACTGTTTTCAAATGTTGAACCGTAAAGCCCTTGCGAGCGGGAGATGGTTTTGCCATCTACGCTTTGCCTTTGAAAATTACCGATATATACATAGCCGTAAAACTGACAACCCACAATATAACGCAGGGACTTATTGGAAAGGATAAACACCTTATTCCATTCCGGGCTGTGGTTGTTTTGTTTTATCAGGACGTCAATTTCATCATCAGTAAGATGACGAAAAGCACCGTTTTGCCCTTTTATAATATTTTGAAGGGTCAATAGTTTTTTATTTTCAACTTTATACATATATTAAAGCCATTATAATAGGTTATAGACAGATATCTTTATTCTTTCCGGTAAGATTTTGGAATTTATCCGAATATTGGAATCAATACAATCGTAATGAACCAAATTTAATTTAATTATCCGAGTGTATTATTGTCATGTTACGTACCGTAGGGCATGGTCCAAAACTATTACGCGAATTCAATGAACTCAATATACTGAGGTTCATAAAAGATTCCGGTCCGATGTCACGGGCCGATCTGGCTAAAAAATATCAAATTTCCAAAGCGACGGTTTCTGAAATAATCAGCCGATTATTGAAAATGAAAATCGTATGTGAAATTGGCCAGGGGCAATCCACCCGTCAGGGAGGCCGCCGGCCAATAATGCTTGAGTTTTCCCCATTGGCCGGTTTTACAATTGGCGTCGAAATAAAACGCGATCATGCCCGGGTTATCCTTATGGATTTAAATGCCTCCATCCAAAATAAAAACAGTTTTGAATTTTGCGAGGGCACGGCGCTTGCAAATATTCTTCAGCAAATTTATAAAATTATTGATGGCTATCTAGATGAAACCTGGGTCCGGCAGGCCCGCCCCATTGGAATCGGCATTGCGGTCCCCGGGCTTATTGACTATAATCATGGCTATATTCTGGAGTCCGATTCGCTCAAATCCTGGGAGGCCATTCCATTAAAAAGCGCTTTTGAAGAACGCTATGGTATTGAAACCTTTGTTGAAAACGACGTTAATGCGATGACATTTGGCGAAATCTGTTTTGGCAGGGGACGCGGGCATCAAAATGCGTTGTTCCTGTGGATCGGTGATGGGATAGGGGCGGGCATCATTATAAAAGGCGAGCTATATCGCGGTGTAACCAATAGCGCCGGTGAAGTGGGTTATTATGAGTTGGGACACCTTATACGTAATTCCAGTCACTTTAAATGGTTGTATAACGGTCATAAAACATTTGGTTCCATCTTGTCGGAAAAGGTACTTATCGATGCGGCAAAAGCAGGGATTAAGGGTGATGTCAGAACTCAAATCCGGCTTGATGCGTTGAATGTGCAGTCCATATTGGATTGGGCCGATAGCGGCGATGAATTTGCCCGGGAGCTTCTGCAGGAATACGCAGGCATCGTCGGTATCCTTTGTATCAATTTAATCAATACAATTAACCCGGAGGTTTTAATGATTGGCGGTGATCTGCTGGCCTATAATCCGTTAGTCCTAAATACCATCCGTGAGAGTGTAAAAAAAGACGCCCTGCATACGCCCATCCTTGCCGTTCAAATAAAAAATGCGGCGCTAAAAGAACTCGCCGGTGCAATGGGCGCCGCTGCCCTGGCACTCGATGACCTTTTTTATAATGATCAGCTTAATGTGGCAAGATACCGGGCTTTGTTCAGTAATGGTAAGGTTTAAACCCGCCTTCCAGAAACATTTCCGGGGATAAATGCCTCAACCCATGGAAACGGTTTGAATTACTGCGGGGCCTTTCTTAAATTTCCATTCTTTAAAAATTTTATTTCCAGACCCCATTCACAATTTGAAAGAAGTCGTCAGGAGAAACATGTTGTATTTTAGTTTACAGCATATGGATAAATCTTGTAAAGCCAGGGCCGGAGTGTATCATACCGGTCATGGTGATATTAAAACACCAATTTTTATGCCGGTCGGTACACGGGCCAGCGTTAAAACACAATCGCCACGTGATTTAGACGATATCGGCGCACAAATAATTTTAGGCAATACCTATCATCTTTATTTAAGACCGGGTGCAAAACGGATAGCGGATTTCGGCGGTTTACATAAATTCATGAACTGGCCGCTCCCCATTCTTACCGACAGTGGCGGATATCAGGTTTTTAGTTTAAAAGAATTACGCAAGATCGATAAGGATGGCGTCCGTTTTCAATCACATCTCGATGGGTCTTATCACAACTTTACCCCGGAAAGTGTTCTTGACGCCCAGCGTATGATCGGTAGTGATATAATGATGGTTCTTGATGAATGCCCTCCCCATCCGGCAAGTTATGAGTATGTTAAAAATTCAAATGAGCTAACTCTTAAATGGGCCCGTATTGCACGGGAACTCTATGCGCAAAAACAGCCTTTACATGGATATGAACAAGCTTTATTTGGCATTGTACAGGGTGGGACATTCAAAGATTTGCGCGAAATCAGTGCCCGTGAACTTATTAAACTGGATTTCCCCGGTTATGCCATCGGCGGGCTGGCCGTGGGAGAAAACAAGGATGATATGCGTGCAACGACGGATTTGTGTACCGACTTACTGCCAATCGATAAACCCCGTTATTTAATGGGTGTGGGAACCCCAGGCGATATCCTGGAAGGGATTGAAAGGGGAGTGGACATGTTCGATTGTGTGATGCCCACCCGCAACGCGCGGAACGGAACCGTTTTTACCCATGATGGAAAGTTGGTGATCAAGGCCGGAAGATATAAAGATGATACAGCTCCCCTTGATGAAAAATGCGGTTGTTATGCCTGCAAAAATTTTTCCAGGGCTTATATCCGTCATCTTTTAAACGTCGGGGAAGTGTTGGGCATTTATTTAACGACCCACCATAATTTGACCTTTTACCTGGATCTGGTAAAAGAAGCCCGCAGGCAAATCACCGCTGATAATTTTATCCATTGGAAATCCGCGATGCTTTATAAACTTGAAAACTGAGAAGGGTTTTTAGCAACCGATGGTTATTCAGGAGATTTTTTGATCCATGGAAGTATAAAGCATATAAATTTTTTAATTTTTATTTTTCCCTAATAAATATTCTTGTAAATTTTACACTTAAAAAATTAAGACGATATGAACCTTTTCATTTACTGTCTTAAAATTAAAAACAGATAAAAATATAAACGCAGGAGCGCACGTGCATTATTTAATGTTTATTCCCCAGGCAGCGGGAGATCAGACCAATCCGATATTATCCTTTTTACCCTTTATTCTCATCTTTGTGATTTTTTACTTTTTGATGATGCGTCCTCAAATGAAAAAACAAAAAGAAAAACAAAAAATGATTGAGGAGCTTAAGAAGGGTGATAATGTAATAACCCGTGGCGGTATTCACGGCAAGGTCGTTGCCTTTGCCAATGATAATAAAACGGTTGTGATCAAAGTGGACGACAATGTAAAATTGAATGTGGATAAGGCCGCGATCGAATTGAGTTTACAGGTTGGCAAAGCTCCGGACAAAAAATAAGATGCGCATCATTTTTATGGGGACGCCCGATTTCGCGGTGGTTTCCCTGCAAAAATTATTACAATCCGATCATAATGTCGTTGCCGTTGTCACTATCCCGGACAAGCAGAAAGGCCGAGGTCTGAAAACACGGCCTTCCGCCGTAAAGCAATACGCCCGGGCTCAAAAAATTCCCGTGCTTCAACCCGATAGATTAAATGATGAAGGTTTTATTGCAGCTTTGAAAGCATACAAAGCTGACGTCTTTGTGGTTGTAGCCTTTCGTATTTTACCGCAAGCCGTCTTTAGTTTGCCGGTTTTTGGAACGATAAACCTGCATGGGTCCTATCTGCCCAAATATCGTGGGGCCGCACCTATAAACTGGGCATTGATAAATGGCGATCCCTGGTCCGGTGTTTCAACTATCCAAATCAATAAGCAAGTCGATACCGGTGATTTGTTGTTGCAAAAGAAGATCGATATTTCTGCCGATATGACTGCCGGTGAGCTGCATGATTTACTCGCCTTGCATGGAGCGGGGCTATTGATAGAGACCTTGAATGGGCTGGAGGCAGGGACATTGCTCCCACGGAAACAGGACCACACGCTCTCCAGTAAGGCGCCAAAGATAACAAAGATGTTTTGTCATTTGGATTTTAACCGACCTGCGCTACAAGTCCATAACTTAGTCCGTGGGCTCTCTCCATACCCGGCGGCTTTTTCCTATCTAAACGACCAACCTTTTAAAATATATAAAACACGTCTTACGGATCAAAACTCTAATCTTCTTTGTGGTAGTGTATCGCGTGTCACCCGCCATTCTTTTTTTGTCCAGTGTGCTGATTTCGAAATTGAAATTCTGGAAGTGCAGGCCGCCGGAAAAAAGAGGATGAATTCTTCTGCATTTCTTAATGGTTATCAACTTGATCCTGGCGTCATATTTAAATAATTGGACAATTTCTTATTTATTTAATTCCATTCTCAAGTTCCTGCTTCAGAAGTCGAATTTTTGCCTATTAGGATGGGGGAATACTACTGTGGCGAAAATACTTGTAATTGATGACTATCAGGAAAACGTGGCATTGATCCAGACTTATTTCCTGGGTACTTCACATACTTTTATAAGTGCCAACAATGGCGAGAACGGCTTGGATAAAGCCTATTCCGAGAATCCGGATATCATCCTTCTGGATATTATAATGCCGGGAATGGATGGTTTTGAGGTATGTCATAAACTTCGCGCACAAACAAAAACGGCATCCACTCCAATCATAATGATTTCCGGCCTTGAAGATAACCGTTCCAGGGCACTTTGTTTTGAATTGGGCGTTCAGTACCTCAACAAGCCCTTTAATGTGTATGAAATTAAGCAAAGGGTAGAAATGTTGCTGACACTACAAAGTTATAAACGGCAGTTAAAAGGCGCGGAAGAACTAATATTTAAGCTTGCCCTGATCGCGGAAAGCAAAGATGCTTATGCCAAGGGATCATCCCGTAAACTGGCCAGTCTCGGCGTCCATTTTGCCAGTGCTATTGGTTTGGATGACACGGACATTGGCGATATTGGCAAGGGTGGAATCTTACATTCCGTGGGAAAAATCGAAATCGATGAAAATATCCTCGCCAAGCCAGGCCCATTGACTGCTGAAGAATTTGAACAGATCAAGGAATACCCCATTGCAGGTGAAAAACTTTGCCAACCCATTGAATCATTAAAAAATGTTTTGCCGATCGTGCGCAGTCATCAGGAGAAATTTGATGGAAGCGGCTATCCCGATAGCCTGAGCGGTGATGACATCCCCTTGCCCGCACAAATTATTTCGCTTTCCGGTAACTTAAATGCCTTAATTACAGATCGGCCATATAGACCAGCCATGACCATAGAAGATGCACTGGACGTGATGGGTGAAGACATGGACGCTGGGAAGTTTGATCCCGATCTATTTAAGGAATTCAAATCAGTTTATAAAAATTCCAACAGCACGGAAATCGCCGATATCGGCCTGGACAATTTGCTAAACTGACACTTTGGAAATTTTCAAACATCATATCGCATTTTTTCATAAATTATACATTTTTAGGCAATCTAAAACATTGCCTTTATGTCTCGATTACAATAAATTTATTTTTATTTTATGGATAAAAAATATTCTGATTTGGAGAAATGATGCTTGAAAATATCGAAACAAATAATTTACTTATTTATGCATTGCTGCTTATCGTTGGGATTATCCTGGGGTTTGTGCTTAACCATTTGCGCATGGCCCAGGCCAAGAATTCTATAAAGACCATCCTTGCCGATGCGGAGCGTGAAGCCGAAAAAATCAAAAAACAGAAATTGTTCAACTTCAAACTTGAGCTTCAACAAAAACGTTCCCGCTTCCAATCGGATATGAAACAGAAGGATGAAAAGCTGAACCGAATGGAGAACCAGCTTAAGGAGCGCGAAAAGCAGGTGCGCAAAGAAGACAACAGAATGAAAATGCTTGAATCCCGGTTGAGTTCCAAGGATAAACGTATCAATGAGCAGGAAGAATTACTATTTGAAAAACACAAAAAATTAGATGCCGTTATTGAAGGGCAAAATAAAAAACTTAGCCAGATTGCGCACCTTTCCATTGATGACGCCCGTAATGAATTGCTTAAAAATCTGGAAGCACGCGTAAAGTTGGAAACAGCGCGGATGGCTAATGAAATGCGCCAGGAAGCCCGGGAAACCGTGCAACGCGAAGCAAAGGAAATAATCGCAACGGCGATAGAGAATTTAGCCTATGATTTTACATCGGAGCAGACACTTTCCAGTGTAGCCTTGCCGAATGAACGGTTTAAGGGGATGATTATTGGTCGTGAAGGAAGAAATATACGTGCTTTTGAAGATGTGACCGGCGTAAAGGTTATTGTAGATGACACACCTGAACTCGCCGTTCTTTCCGGTTTTGATCCGGTGGCCCGTGAGGTTGCCCGAATTGCACTCACAAATCTTATTAAAGGCAAAAATATAAATATAAATACCATCCAGCAGACGGTAAAGAAGGCCAAACAGGAAGTCAACCGGGAAATGTCCAAGGCTGCCGAAGAAACGCTGCGTGAACTCCATTTAAGCAATGTACATCCTTTGATGCGGGAGAACCTGGGGCGATTAAAGTATCGCTATAGTTATGGCCAAAACCAGTTAATGCATTCGAAAGAAGTTGCACATCTTGCCGGCGCCATGGCCGCCGAACTTGGTTTTAATGTAAAACTGGCGCGTCGCGCCGGTTTATTTCATGATATCGGCAAGGCGATCAGCAGCCATACCGAAGGCAGCCATGTAACCCTGGGCGTGGAATTGGCAAAAAAATGCCGTGAACACGAGATTGTAATAAACTCGATCCTGGCACACCACGAAGAGGCTGAGCCGATTTCGCCGGTATCGGTAATTGTTACCGCCGCGGATAAGATCAGCGGCAGCCGACCCGGGGCCCGTCGGGATACCCTTGAAGCATATACCAAGCGGATTACACAGCTTGAAGAGATCGCAACTTCATTTGAAGGTGTAAAAAAAGCATTTGCCATTTCCGCGGGAAGGGAAGTGCGGGTGATTGTTGAACCTTCTAAATTGACCGATGAGCAATGTATGGTGGTTTCATCGGATATTGCCCAAAAAATTAAAGATTCGATGGAATATCCAGGGCAAATAAAAGTGACTGTTATCCGACGCACCGTTTCATCAAAGGCATCGGATGAACTACAGGCGGTTGGCGCTTGATTGTAAGAGTATTAGGTCTTTTTCGTGATGAATTGGCCATGTACTTTTTAATATTTTCAACAAAATAAAAAACAAAAGGGGCAAAGCATGATTAGCGTAACCGATAAGGCCGTATTGAAGATAAAAGACATTCTTCAGGAAGAAGGGCAAACGGAGGGTTTTATCCGTGTGGGGATCAAGGGGGGTGGATGTTCCGGCTTTACCTATATGCTGGATATTGATAGTGAGAAAAAGGAGAGCGATCAGCTCTTTGATTTTGGCGGGGTCAATATCCTGATAGATTCCAAGAGTATTGTTTATCTGGCCGGGACAGAGTTGGACTATACCGATGGTTTGAATGGTGCGGGTTTTGTATTTAATAATCCCAACGCTACAAAGACTTGTGGCTGCGGCAGCTCTTTTGCTGTATAATTTAGGGAAGGCAATGTATAGAATGCGATATATTGGCGATCCGGTTCTAAGAAGGGCAACAGCTCCGGTCACCGAATTTGATAAGGAATTGAAAAAAATCATTAAAAACATGATTGAAACAATGCATTTTCAGGAAGGAATAGGACTTGCCGCACCACAGGTTGGTATCCTAAAGAAATTGCTTGTAGTTGATATCTCGGATATGGAGGACGAAGACGCCAAAGGTCCGGAGGCGTTTCTAAATCCGCTCATTTTAGAGTCGTCGGGTGAAGCAACGCTTGAAGAAGGTTGCCTGTCGATTCCCGATGTGCGCGAGGATGTGACCCGTCCCGAAAAAATCCGTTTACAATATAATGATGCCTCCGGTGAAGAACATATAAACGAGTATGATGGCTGGATGGCCCGGGTCCTGCAACATGAAATAGACCATATTAATGGCATACTGTTTGTTGATCATATAAGTCCGCTTAAACAACAGTTGCTTTTCCAAACCGAACAAATACCGGAAAAGTATTAAATTGATGAAATCCTTGAACCCGAATCACCAAACCAACCGGCGGGAATGGCCGATAAATGTAACCTACCCATAAATTCCATCCGAAATAAGACTTTCAAACCCATACTTATGATCAATCAAAATAAACAATTCCCCGAAATCAGGCTAATTACAAAAATAGAACCGGCGGAAGCCATTGCCCTGTTTGTCCGTAAAAAGAGTACTGATATTGCGGATGGTTTGCGTACAGCTTTTGGCGGGAATAAAGCCATAGCGGGGATTATTAAGAACCATTCCTTTGATGCAGTTAGGGGCGCGTATCAAATTCACCGCTTGCCGCAGGGTATGTCTTTTAAAGCGCTGATACTTGTGGGTGTTGGCAAAGCAAAAAATGCGGATGATGAGCGCATACGTTCGGTCGCTGCCACGGTCATTTCCAAATGTCGCCAGAATAAATGGTTGCAATGCGTGTTTGTTATTCCGGCCAACATATTGAAAAAGCGTTCGCATATTCAACCTATGGTCCAGGGGATTTGGTACAACGAATATAGTTTCAAGAACTATAAATCAAATGAAACGCCCAAACAAGGCGTAAAGATTAAACTCTGGACAAAGAATCAAAATAACCCGGTGTTACAACGTGAACTGAAAGAATCCATTAATACTATGCGTGGGGTTTGGCTAAGCAAAGACCTGGCGAATCAACCGCCAAATACACTTACGCCAAGGGCATTTAAAAATTTTATCCAAGAGCATTTTAAAGATTTTGAAAATTTTGAAGTGGTTATCAAAGACCGCAAGGCACTGAAAAACGAAAAATTCAATCTTTTGCTCGCCGTTGCCGATGGCTCTGTTCAGGAGCCATTCTTAATTGAAATCAACTACCGGCCTAAAAGGGGCGTGAAACATCTTGCGCTTGTAGGTAAGGGGGTTACCTTTGACAGCGGCGGTTTAAGCCTAAAGCCGTCTGCCAGTATGCCCGAGATGAAATATGATATGGCCGGGGCTGCTACAGTTGTGGGGCTGATGGACGTGATTGCCCGTACACAGCCTGCCCTAAAAGTCAGCGCCTGCATTGCGACGGTCGAGAATATGCCGGGCCCACGTGCGTATCGCCCCGGCGATGTAATCGTTGGTTATAACGGCAAAAGCGTCGAAGTTTTAAATACGGATGCCGAGGGACGGATGATATTGGCGGATGCGCTTGCCTATACCGGGAAAAAACATCTGCCGGATTACATGTTTGATTTTGCTACCCTGACCGGCGCCTGTTATGTTGCTTTAGGCGATCAGTATGCCGGGCTTTTTTGCAATGATAAAGCGTTAAGCAAAAGTTTAAGGAGGGCAGGCATGCAAAGCGGTGATAAGTTGTGGCCAATGCCATTGGACCGGGCATATCATAAATCCCTAAAAAGTGATATCGCCGATATTAAAAATATTGGCGGACGCTGGGGCGGAGCAATTACAGCCGCCAAGTTCCTGCAGTTTTTCGTCCCCGGCAATACCTGGGCACATATCGATATGGCCGGAATGTCCAATGATTTAACGGCCCCGGGGTACAACAGCAAAAACGCTTCCGGCTTTGGCGTGCGTTTGCTAAAAACCTTTATTGAAAAATTAACCAATTTATAAGCAGTTGTGAGCTTATCTGTGTATATTACAAACATTGAATATCCGCTAAAATACGAATTCTAAAAATTACTCAAATGATGAGGTGAAGATATGTTATCCTTTTGGGAAAAAATACTATTTACCGCACTTGTTTTCATTTCACTTTTTTATACTTACCGTACGTTTGCCGTTATGCTCGGTGTTATAAACCGTGGCCAGGGAAAGCTGTTTTTTAGTCCGCTATTAAAACGAATATCCATTGCGTTAAGTGTACTGCTCACTCAGAGGACCGTGTTAAAAAAACGTCCGTTGTTCAGTTTTTTTCATGCGCTTATCGCCTGGGCCTTTATCCTCTATTTTTTGGTAAATTTAGGCGATGTGCTCACTGGATACCTTGCACATTTTACTTTCCTCGGTACAGGGGCCCTTGGTTCGGTGTACCGTACTTTTGTGGATTTCTTTAGCGTTTTTGCCATAGTTTCCATGGCGGTTTTGCTATTGCGACGATTTGTTTTTGGCGGCAAAGAGTTCCTCATAAGGGAAAATGTGATGTTGGCCGAAGGCGCCACGGCCAAAGTGCATCGCGACTCATTGCTGGTTGGTTTGTTTATCCTGGCCCATATTGGTTTTCGTTTTATTGGTGAAAGCTTTGCCCTGCATCTTGATGGTGGGAGTGACGCCGCACAACCATTGGCTTCGGCGTTGGCCACGCTCTGGAGTGGAATGTCACCATATAGCGCTGAAATTATGTACCATGTATCCTGGTGGATTGCACTGGGCCTTATTTTGCTTTTTATCCCATATTTCCCCCGCAGTAAACACGCCCACTTGTTTATGGGGCCGATTAATTTTATGACCCGTCCGGACCGGGGGGCCTATGGTAAAATGGACCGGCTGGATTTTGAAGCCGAAGATGCCGAACAATTTGGCGTTGCCAAAATCGAACAGTTCGATAAAACTCAAATCCTCGACGCCTATGCCTGTATTATGTGTAACCGTTGCCAGGATGTATGCCCGGCGTATCAAACCGGAAAGGAGCTGAGTCCATCGGCACTGGAAATAAACAAGCGCTTATATTTGAACCAAAACGGGGCAACCCTGGCCAATGGCGAAGATAGCGCGCAGGGTCTGCTCGATTTTGCCCTCAGCAGTTCAGCTCTCTGGGCCTGTACAACCTGTGCAGCATGTGTTGAAGTATGTCCGGTGGGCAACGAACCTATGATGGATATCTTAACCATGCGCCGCGACCGTGTTTTGATGGAATCGGATTTCCCAAAAGAATTACAAGGCGCATATAATGGCATGGAGCGTAACCAAAATCCATGGAACATGAACGAAGACCGCCTGAAGTGGGCAAAGGAAGACCCGGAACTCGAAGTGAAAACCGTCGAAGAAAACCCGGACTATGATATTTTATATTGGGTTGGTTGCGCAGGCGCCTTTGACTCCAGGGGACAAGAGGTCGCCCGCTCGTTCACAAAAATACTCAATACGGCCCATGTAAATTTTGCCGTGCTGGGCAACAAGGAAAGTTGTACCGGTGACAGTGCCAGGCGTTCCGGTAATGAATATTTATTTTCGATGATGGCCGAGCAGAACGTTGAGACTTTGAATGCGGCCAAGGCAAAAAAAATTGTAACCACCTGTCCGCATTGTATGCATACAATAAAAAATGAATACAAAGATTTTGGCGGCAACTATGAGGTTATCCATCACACAGAATTTATCGATAAACTGATCAGCGATCATAAACTGCCGATAGACTCCACGGCCAAAGGCACTATTACCTTCCATGATCCCTGTTATTTGGGACGGCACAATGGCGTTTATGAGGCACCGCGTAAAGACCTTGCCAACGCAGGCTTTAAAACCATTGAGATGGGCCGCAATAAAAATAATAGTTTTTGTTGCGGCGCGGGCGGAGGGCAAATGTGGAAGGAAGAAGAAGCGGGCAGCGAAGCTGTACGTCGTGACCGAATGCAGGAAGCCATCGAAACATCTGCGGAGACCGTGGGGACAGCATGCCCATTTTGTAAGGTAATGATGTCGGATGCTGCAAATGAGTTGGACACTAAAATCAAGGTTAGGGATATCGCGGAGCTTATTGCTGATAAATTAACATAAACAATTTTACGGGTTTTGTTTTGCGTCTGTATGAAATTTCCATTGTCCCGCAACAGCGGAAATAAAGGAAAGCAAACCGTCCGGGTTGCTGTTTGCCATGAAAGTGTTTTGTGTCTTCGATATTACGGAAAGGATTTCGGGCAGGCATTAATGTTTGCCCGTCAGACACCATTTGTCGAACCGGTGCCTCAGGGATTAGGAATGATAAAGATTTTGATCTTACCTCGCTTCAGGCACGGAAATATTACTCCCTTTGAAATTTAAAGCATGGCCAATCCTGTTTCATTTTATATTTTATGGAATTATAGCATTTAATTTACTAAATTTTGCGCTTGTCTAAAGGGAACATTCCTGTTCTTCTTTTGTTTGTTTCTTTATGACGCATTTATATGTTTCCGTATAAAATGAATCAAGTCTGTCCATAGATTAACAATACAAATTTATAAATGAAAAAAACGCTGGTTATCTTTAGCCTCATTGTTACCTTTCTGGGGCTGTTAATTCTCTCTACGCCAACGCTGCTCAAAATATCCGGTTTGGATGGCCCGATCAAGAAAACCCTTGCCCGTTCGGTTTTTAGTGACGAAGATGCAAAATTGTCTATGGATAATATTCATATAGGGTTGGGTGAAATCCATATCGATACCTTGTCAATCATCTCGGCACGTCAGGGAATTCAAATTCATATTGCAGGTTTCGATCTTCACTACAGCCTTTATAAACTGGTCCGTATTTGGGAATCCCCCTTAACTGCAATCGATGGCGTTTATCTTTCATCTCCAAAAATAATTGTTTCCGATAAAATTCGTGATAATAATGTGGAAACGGAAGCCCCTAAAACCTTATCTATAAAAAAAATGTTCGCGGATTTTCCAAATATACAATACCTGGGTATCCGTGATGGCGAAATTCTGTACGAACATGAAAACAGACAACCGGTAACCATTGGTCATCGCTTGAGCGGTGAAATTGCACAGGAAAACAATGGCGATATTCAGCTCGCCATACGTGGAGATTTTGTCCGGGGCAGTAAGTCTGATTTTAATATATCTATAAAATTTGATGAAAAATCCGAAGATTTTTCAGGATGGTGCCAAATAAAAGCATTGCCTGTTGATTCAACAAGTTTGCAAATGTTCCTGCCGAATATGCCACTGTTCAAAGGGAAACTTTCATTAACCACGCTCTTCCATGGTAATCTGAAAAATCTCAGCAAAACCAGTTTTAATGGAAGTGCGGGTCTGACAGATGGCGCGATAACAGTTGGCGAACAATCTTTGAGCAACGTCCATTTTAGCGCAGATATCAAAAACAACAGGTTTTCAATAGACAATGGGTTTGCGGAGTATAAACAAAATACGATACAATTTTCCGCGACCATGGCCGATCTATTCCATCCGCGGGTTGATGCCGGTTTTAGTGTAAAAAACTTTAAACTGGCTGCGCTGCCGCAAGCTTCGGCACGGTTGTTTAATGCAAGTACCGTTAATATTGATGCCTGTGTTGAAATTGACACAAGCGACATTCAGATAAACGGAAGGCTTGAACAAAAACATTTTCAGTTCCTGGGCAGTGATTTTCATGATTTGCGTGCCCGGGTCACATTTGATAATAATGTATTACGTCTTTCCCGTTTCTTTATGGGAGACAGTTCTGTTTCGGTAAGTGGGACAGGGCAGGTTGATTTTAATACGGGTTTATCGCAGTTAAATTTTAACGGAAGTTTAAAGGATACCCTCAGCGCATTCTTAAATAAAATGCATCTTTCCAATCAGGAGCTGACAGTTGGTTTGGAATATAATGCCATACAACAAGAAATATCGGGAAAGTGGCGTTATGGAATAAACACGCCGGGCGAGCGCATTTTCTCCGGCGGCAAGATCAAAGGAACCCCGACAGATATAACTATTGATACCGCAGAACCAATGACAGCAGATTTTAATTTTTTCGCACATCTTGCGGAAGATGATTCTGTTATGAAATTAAAGAGTTTGCATATAGATGATCTTCCTGTAATACGACTCTGGGATGACCCGTTACTAACTTCGTTTTTCCGATCGCATAAATTCCATACGCGTCTTTCCGGAGAGTTAAACGATTTACAGGCGTCATTTTATTTTGAAGATATGCAAGGCGGGGTAAATTATGTTTTTAACGGGCACATGCGTGACGCCCTGTCTAAAACAATCATGTTTGACGGCCTGATAAAAGTGGACAATTTAGAAGGCATCTATCATTCACGTCTAAATCGGGAGCATTTATCTGCCTGGTTTAATTTTCAGGATAATATTTCCGGTGATGTTCAGATAAATTGGCTGAATGATGCACAGATTTCCGGCGGTTTAAAATTTACGGATTTGAATTTTTATAAGATTTTTACCACCGACTCAAGCAATAATGACTATCGGAAACAGGGGACTGTCACCGGGGAAATTTCATTTGCCGGAAACGTTGATCATCCATTGTTGCAAGGGGAACTAAAGGGCAATCGATTTGTCTTTAACAATATTGGTTATTTCCAGCCTGGGATTAAAATAAAAGCAAACCGGACGCAGATTGATCTTCAGGATATCCGCATCGATCACAATAACTCAACCATATTGCATGGCAATATTAGTTGGTTCTTGTTGAACAATCAGGTTAAAGGGGAACTAAGGGGCAGTGGCGTGGATGGCCAGATGATTATGTCTGCCCTGGGTACGGATTCTTTATTAAGCGGTATTGGTGATTACCGTTTTTCAATTTACGGTGCGGCAGACCAGGCCAATATCGATGCTTCGATAGATATTAAAAACGGTAGTTTTAAGCAGACGGCTTTTGATAACCTAAAAGTTAAATTCACCGATAAAATCCATCCGGATAAATCCTTTTTTAATCTTGACGGGCATAAAATGCTGTTGCATGAAATGTTTATGGCCAAGGCAGGCTTGTATCATTTCTATGCCGTTGGTAAGGTACCGCTTGATAAAAATGAACCTTTGGACTTAGTTGTCAATTTCGATGGTGACCTTTTTCGTTTTCTACCGCGTGTTGAACCATTCTTTAAAGATGGTTCTTCCATTTCCGATGTGGCATTACATTTAACAGGCAACCTGGGTAAAATCCGATTAAGTTCTGCAAATATCAAAATTGATCGAGGGGATTTATGGCTTGCCGACGTCGCGTCGCATGTTCAGAATATCTCGGGCACTATTTCGATTGCGGAAGGCAGTAACAAGGTCGAGATAAAGGATTTGACAGCCTTTGTTGATAACGATTATTTGAGGATAAACACTGTCCACCAGGGGGATGTGCTAAGCGAACATAAATTGAACCGTTGGTATTTTAGGGGATTGGATCTGGATTTTGGCGTGTTGGGCATGGAGACGGGCGCACAGGGGATAAACATACACATCCCAAGTCTGATGCAGAAGAATATTCGTGGATTTGTACAGCTAAAGGGCCGGAAGGCCGATCAATTATTTTATCTGTCCGGGCCTGTGCGTCATCCCAGGGCCTTTGGTGCGCTGACCATAAAGAATTCACGGATTACTTATCCGTTTATCCCACCGGAAAACCCAACTGCCAAACCCGGGGCAGCGGTTCAGTTTCTTTCCGCTATCGATTGGGATGTGGCGCTTACAATCGGTGAGGATGTTGTATATGAACGTCAAATACCCGCGTATATTGATAACGTTCAGGCTGAATTGAATATTGATGATGTAAGCAAGGGACTTGTATTTACCGGTATTATCAAAGATGGAACTTTTAAACCTGTTGGCAGTTTGGAATCCACACGCGGCCGACTGGAATATCTTGATCAAACCTTTAAGGTGGACCGTTTTAAATTGGCCTTTAATAAATTTAATAATATTCCCGAAATCTCCGGACAGGCCTGGGCAACAGTTCGGGACAGCGTGGGTGCAATACCCAAAACAATTTATTTAAAACTTTATTCTTTTGATCCTGCTACCGGGCAGGAGCGTTTACAGGGGAATCTGCACGATTTCCGTTTTAAACTTGTTTCGGCAGACCCAACCATCGGGGAAACACAGGAACAGGTGCTGGCATATTTGGGTTACTCTGTTGATAATTTGAAGAATAAGGCCACAAATGTCGGCGGTGCGCTTACGGAACGTTATTTAATCCGGCCGTTGTTGCGTCCGCTGGAGCGGGCAATGGAGCATAACCTGGGTATTGATTTTGTCCGTTTTAATTCATCGATTGCCAGGAATATATTTTATAATACAATTGGCGGTACAAAACGCAAAGGCGAGGTTGTTCCACTGGTGAACCCCTTTTCGGATAATTTCTCCTATCTTTATCTAATGGCAAGTTCGGAGATTACACTTGGAAAATATTTATCGGAAAATTTATACCTTACCTATACCGGTCAATTGGTATCTGTTTATGACAAAGTGAAACAAAGTTTTGATTTTAACCATTCCGTTGGATTAGAATACCGTCTGTTTAATAATGTTTTATTGGAACTGGAATACGACAGGGAAAGATTGGGCTATTTAGGTCTGGAAAATCAAAGTCAATATCTTGAGGATTTTCGGGTCCGATTGCGACAATCATTTACTTTTTAATATTGGAGGCTATTTAACGTGCGCAAAATTTTTGCTGCTGTTTTACTTTTAGGATTTCTTTTTAATGTCCAGGCGCAAGGACGTAAAATTATAGTTCACTCAATTGCCATCGAAGGTAATGTTAGCGCCGATGCCAGCACGGTGCGCCTTAATTCCGGCCTGGCCGAGGGGGCAAGTATTAGCGGTGATGACCTGCAGGAAGCGATAAGAAATTTATGGTCATTGGGCATTTTTTCAGATGTTCAGATATTTTTGGTCAACCAGGCAGTGGATGGTATAGATGTTCTCATCAGGGTAAAAGAATTTCCCCGGATGCGCAAGATTTCCTACACCGGCTACGATGCACTTAGCGAAACTGAAGTAAAAGAAGCGCTCAATGCCTATCGTGGGATGGTGATAACACCGTCTAAAATCGCGGATATGAAGGAACGCTTATTAAAAAAATACATGAAGGAAGGCTATCTGCTGGCAAAAGTCAGTATCGATACAGCAAATACTGCTAAACAACGCGTGGATGTTAACATTGTAATAGATGAGGGCGCTGAAGTACAGATCGAAAAAATCACCTTTCACGGTAACACCCATCTGGATTCCGATGATTTGCTGGATGCGATGGAAGACACCAAGGAAGACCGCTGGTGGCGCAGTGCTGATTTTGATGAAACAAAATATCTGGCCGATAAAGACAGGGTGGTTGGCTTTTATAAAGAAAATGGCTATCGGGACGCCGAAATCGTCAAGGATTCCGTGTATTACAGCGGGAATAAAGAAGACTTATATATTGATATTTGGCTCTATGAGGGCAACAAATACTATTTTGGTGATTTAAGCTTTGAAGGCAATAAAGTTTTTTCAACCCCGGAACTGGCCGCAACCTTAGGGATACAAAAGGGCGATGTCTATGACCAGAAGCAATATGATGAAGGAATACGGGACCGTCTGCAAAAATTGTATTACAATCAGGGCTATCTGTTTGCGCGCATTACACCGTTGGAGACTCCGGTTAATAACGATACCCTAAATGTGACTTTTAATATCAACGAGGGTCAGGTTGTTCGCATAAAAAATGTTGAGATCACCGGAAATACAAAAACCAATGAAAAGGTTATCCGCAGGGAATTTAAAATATATCCCGGGGATATTTTTAACAGCGCCAAGCTGGAACGCTCGGTACGGGAACTGCAAATCCTGAACTACTTTAGCAATATCGTCCCGGATGTTCGAATGATTCCCGATGATCCGAACCATGTAAACCTGAAAGTTAACGTAGCTGAGAAATCGACGGATACGGCAAATATGTCCGCAGGTTATAGTGAGCGGGACGGTGTGATTGGCAGCCTTGGTTTATCTTTTAATAATTTTTCGCTTGCCCATCCGTTAAGCGGTGGAGATGGTCAGCGTTTTTCCATAGATTGGCAGTTTGGCCGAATATATCGTTCTTTTTCCATCAGTTTCACCGAACCCTGGCTTATGGATACACCGACCCTTGCGGGTTTTTCCATTTTCGATACGCGTAGTGGCGGTGGGTTTTATCCCTGGGACCGTTCCGACCGTGGGGCATCCATTCATCTGGGACGTCGCTTTTACTGGCCGGACAACTATTTTAGAGGCGATTGGATTGTTAAGGCTGCCAGTTCTTCTATCAGTAATATCCGCGATGCCCAGCTATTGGCGCAATATCAGGCTTTGGGAACGCTGGGAAGGACAAATCAGTTTAGCTTAACTCAAATTATTACCCGTGACAGCCGCAATAGTCCGGAGTTCCCGACATTCGGATCATCCAATTCACTCTCCACGCAGCTTTCCGGCGGGCCGCTTGGGGGCGATCAGCACTATTTTAAATCCGTTTTTACCTCGGATTGGTTTATACCCCTGCCATTTAAACTAGTACTTTATGCCCAAAACAAATTTGGCATTATAAAAGAGTTTTCGAATAATAAGGTGCTTCTGTTCGGGGAATACTTTTATATGGGGGGCAGTGGATTAGGTTTTGCCGAGGGGTTACGTGGTTATGAAGATGGGCAGGTTGGCCCGCTGACTTCTTCTTTAAGGCCTTTAGGGGGGCGTTCCATGGTTAAATCCACATTGGAGCTTCGTTTCCCAATTTCACAAAACCCAACCATTTTTGGTTTGCTTTTTGCCGAGGGCGGAAATACCTGGCAGAATATTGGCGAAACAAACCCCTTTCAGATAAAACGTTCCATGGGGGCCGGCGTCCGCTTATTTATGCCACTTGTTGGGATCATCGGTATTGATTTTGGTTATGGTTTTGATTATTTGGATGAATATGGGAACCGTAGCGGTAAATGGAAGATGCACTTTCAATTTGGAAGATTTTAAGATATTGTATAAATTTAAAACTTTTATTTAATACTCAGGAGGAAATAATGAACATTAGCAAAAAACTACTTGTTGGCGTTTTACTGATTTTTATGGCAGCCCCGCTTTTTGCACAAAAACTTGGCTATGTTAATTCTCAGCGTATCTTTGCAGAATATCAGGAATATATCGACGCGCAAACCAAACTAAATGATATCAAGGCCCAATATCAAAAAGAATATGATCAACTGAACCAGGAATATCAGCAATTGTTGAAAACATATAAAGATCAAAGTATTATGCTTAGCCCGGACCGCAAGGCCGAAATGGAAAAACAGATCGAAACCAAAGCCATGACGGTTAAACAGTACGAATTTCAAAAATTAGGGCCTCAAGGCGAATTTTATAAAAAACAATCCGAAGTCGGTGGGCCGGTGATGAAAAAAATAAACGAGGCCATCAACAAAGTAGCAGAAGATGATGGTCTGGATGTGGTTTTTGACGCCAGTGGTTTGCTGTATGTTAAACCCGGGTTTGATATTACCCAAAAAGTACTTGATAAGCTCAGTGCAGGCCAATCCAAGAAAAAATAGCCTATGACTTTACAGGAAATCGCCACGCGGCTGAATGGCCGGTTTGTTGGTCCCGCTGATCTTGAAATCAGCGGGCCGGCAAAAATTGAATCTGCCGTTGCGGGTCAAATAACTTTTCTTGCCAACCCCAAGTATCATAAATATATATCCACAACAAAGGCCAGTGCAATCGTTGTTGACGCCAATGCAGAGGATGTGAACATTCCGCATATAAAAGTTGACGATGCGTATGTTGGCTTTTTATATTTATTAAAAATATTTGAAGCGCCTGCGTATTATGATTTTGCCGGGATTTCATCCCAGGCCTCCATTGACCAGAATGCGCATATTGGCGATGGAACACGGATCGCGCCATTTGTATATGTTGGGTCTGATGTGGTGATAGGTGAAAATTGTGTTCTGTTCCCGGGCGTTGTAATCCTTGATAAATGCCGTATCGGTGATAATGCCCGTCTGTATCCCAATGTATCCGTACGGGAAAAATGTGTGATCGGAAACAGGGTCACCCTGCACAATGGTTGTGTTATTGGCAGTGACGGTTTTGGTTTTGCGCCGGATAAGGGCGTTTATATAAAAATCCCTCAAATCGGCAATGTTGTTATTGAAGATGATGTGGAGATAGGCGCCAATACAACCGTGGACCGGGCAACCGTTGGATCAACGTATATTAAAAAAGGCGTAAAAATAGATAACCAGGTACAGATCGCCCATAATTGTATTATAGGTGAGCATACCGTTATTGCGGGATTAACGGCATTGGCCGGAAGTTCGGAAATAGGACATCATTCAACCATTGCCGGACAGGTTGGCATTGCCGGGCATATTAAAGTTGGGCCACATGTTGTTGTTGGCGGTAAATCCGGTGTTACAAAAGACACCCCCGAAGGTTCGGTGGTTCTTGGAATGCCCGCCATGCCAATCATGAAAAAAAAGCGGATAGATATTTCAATCCGTCATTTGCCCGAAATGAATAAACGCATAAAAAACCTGGAAGCCGAAATGCAGGCCCTGCGCGAATTGCTGCTGAAAAAGGAAGATTAATAAAAATGTCCGATAAGCAAACGACAATATCTGATCCGGTCTCATTTGAAGGCCGCGGATTACATACCGGAAACAAAACTAAAATCACTTTTAAACCGGCTCCGGAAAACTATGGGCGAAAATTTATCCGCATGGATATTGACAATTCACCGGAAATCGAAGCGGTCATAGAAAATGTGGTACAAAATACGGCAATCGATAGTTTGCGGGGCACAACCATCCAGGTGGATGATGTGCACGTGCATACGGTGGAACACGTTTTATCGGCCCTGGTCGGGTTGGGGATTGATAATGTTCGCATCGAACTCAATGGGAACGAACCTCCCATCGGGGACGGTTCCGCAGCCCCCTTTGTTAAAATACTTCAACAGGCCGGCGTAGTGGAGCAGGAAGCGGAGCGCGAATATCTTGTCGTGAAGGAAACGATCAACTATACCGATGATGAGCGCGGGATCCAAATTGTAGCTTTACCGACCGATGACTACCGTTTAACAGTTATGATCGATTATCAAAACCCGGCGCTGGGTAGCCAGCACACCGGACTTTTTGATATGCGGGCCGAGTTTGTAAGCGAATTTGCCCCGGCTCGGACCTTTTGTTTTTTACATGAGGTTGAGATGCTTATCGATCAGGGATTGATAAAAGGCGCCGATTTAGATGCGGCTGTGGTGATTGTTGACAGGGAGCTGTCCGATGATGATGTGGCGCGTTTGCGTAAACGGTTAGATATCTCCGATCATATTACCCTGGGTGAAAACGGAATCCTGAACAATAAGGATTTACGATTTAAAAACGAGCCCTGCCGTCATAAATTGTTGGATTTGATGGGCGATCTCGCACTGGCCGGTGTAAATATAAAAGCGCAGATATTAGCCGCGCGTCCGGGGCATCAAAGTAACATTGAAATGGCAAAAATGTTGCGGGCGGCATACAAAAAACAAAAATTGACCACCAAGTATCAGGATATTGATAAAAAAGGCGTTGTCTTTGATATAAATGCCATAAAAAAAATTCTGCCGCACCGCTATCCCTTCTTACTTGTCGATGCCATTGTGGAACTCGAACCGGGCAAGCGAACGGTCGGTTATAAAAATGTTACCGCAAATGAAGAGTTTTTCCAGGGACATTTCCCATCCAGACCAGTTATGCCCGGCGTGTTGATAATTGAAGCCATGGCACAGGTTGGTGGTATTCTTTTATTAAACGATGAAGATGATGCGCAAAACAAACTGGTGTACTTTATGGGAATTGATAACGCAAAATTTCGCAAAACCGTACAACCCGGCGATCAATTGGTGATGGAATTAGAACTGCTGAAAGCCCGGCGTAAAACCTTTAAGATGGCCGGGAAAAGTTATGTAAAAGGTCAGCTGGTCTGCGAAGCCGAGATGATGGCCATGGTTGTTGAACAATAGGAAATAAAATGCCCATTATTCATAATACTGCTCTTGTTGACAGCAAGGCGGAGTTGGCCGATGACGTGGAAATCGGCGCTTTCACGATAATCGAAGCCGATGTAAAAATCGCGAAGGGGACTAAAATTGCATCCAACGTTCTGGTGTCCAATGGGGCCAGAATCGGGGAAAATTGTAAAATATTCAACGGTGCGGTCCTTGCCACACAACCACAGGATCTGAAATTTGATGATGAAAAAACCTTTCTGGAGATCGGTGACAATACCACGGTGCGTGAATATGCAACCCTGAACAGGGGAACAACGCATAGTTATACCACACGGATAGGCAGTGATTGTCTGATAATGTCCTATTGCCATGTAGCACACGACTGCCAAATTGGGAACAATGTTATCCTGGCCAATTCGGTTAACCTGGCCGGGCATGTCATCATAGATGATTTTGTAGGGATCGGCGGCCTGACCCCGGTCCATCAATTTGCCCATATTGGCGCGCATAGTTTTATTGGGGGCGGGTATCGTGTCAGTAAAGACGTTCCTCCATACATCCTTGCCATGGGCGAACCGCTTTCTTATGGCGGGCTTAACCGCATAGGCCTGCAACGGCGGGGGTTCCCGGATGAAACGGTGAGCGCCTTAAAAAAAGCCTACCGTATTTTATATCGTCAAAACAATACCGTGGCCCAGGCAATTGAAAAAATCACCCTGGAATATAACGCTTTTCCAAATGTGATGTATTTAGTCGATTTTCTACGCAAAGCCGAGCGGGGGATTATTCGATAAGTGGCCAATGTTCTTTCAGCTTTAAAGAGTTTGCGGATTATACCCTACCAATCTTTCCGGGGCGCACATAATATGGCGCTGGACTATTACCTCACTTTGTACGCAGCACGTAACCATCAACCGGTATTGCGCTTTTATGGTTGGCAACCGGCCTGTCTCTCTCTCGGCAGGCACCAATCACCGGACGTGGTGGACCATAGCAAATTGCAGGGTATCGATTTTGTGCGCCGTCCTACCGGTGGCAGCGCGATATTCCATGTAGATGAGCTTACCTACAGTTTTATACTGCCGTTAAAAACCATGGATCATCATGCTATGTACAGCTATTTTCATGAAGTGCTGGCCAGGGCTTTAACAAACCTTGCTATCCCGGTTCAACTGCAAAAGACCCAAATGATGGACACATATATAAATAAAGGGAATGATACCTTTGCCTGTTTTAATCGTTCTGCGCGTTCGGAAATTCAATATCGGGGCCGGAAGCTGGTGGGCAGTGCCCAAAAAATTTATAAACATGCCATTCTCCAGCACGGTTCCATTATGTTGGCCAAAACACATTTAAAGATTATTGATTTTTTAAATATAGATCCAATGGAAAAAACACATCAAAAAGCAATACTTGAAAAAAATTCCGTGTCATTGAACGAAATCGCTTCAAATGGGGTGTGCATCGGGGATATATGTGAAGCATTGACCGCGGGATTTAAGACAAGGGGCATCCGGCAAATATTTTATAAATATCCCACGCCCATGGAGTGGGAAAAAAGCAAAAGCTATCTTAAGCAATTTCGTTTACTTCCCGAAGAATGAAATTGCTATTTTATATAAACACGCCTTATATTCCATCACATTTATTGTTCACTTAAAGGAGTTGTCATGAAACGAATATTATTATCTGTTTTCTCCATATTTTTGTTATGTAATATCTCTTTTGCCCAGAGCGATTTAAACTTTACCTCGTTCAAATCATTTAATGATTTACAAACGCAATTTACGGATATAAATAATGCCATCTATGGCGGTATGAACGTTTTGGATTGGACCGATGGCTCCGGCCCCACATTGTTCCGTATAAGCGCAGGGTTGTTCGTTGGCGTTGGCAAGTTTAGCGCCAATGATCTTATCGGGGTTACCTCCGAAGGTTATTCCCCGGCGGGTGTTGGGGTCCAGGCTGGATTTGGAACCGCGGGATTTGAAGCCTATGCACGCTATTTTCCTAAAACTGATGTTCAGGGTCTGAAACTGAATTCACTGGGTTTTGGGTTAAAATATGAAATTACCAAGTTGATCCCGGTTCCATTGTTTCCATCCACATCCATTTATGTGGACTACAACACCATTGATTTTGGGCTGAACGATTCCCGTGATGTATATACATCGGATACACATCAAAAAATAGGCACCGTAAATGCAGGTATTGATATGGGGTTTAAATCTGTCAATGTCGGGGCCATCGTAAGTTATGATTTGCTTCTTTTGCGTATATTTGGCAAGGTTGCCTTTCAATCCGGTAATACCGATATGAATTGGGTTTATGCTACATCAAGTAACGGTAGCGTGTTTAGCGAAAATAAAAGTGGAACGCTTACCAATTCCGGTTTACGCGTAGCGGCAGGAGTCGCCATTTTCGGCATCCGTGCCGAGGTGGGCTCGTCGAGCGGCAATCTGTTTGCCGGTCTTGGCTATGGTATATCCCTCTAACAAACTTAAATTAAATTCAACGCTGTTGTGGGTTTACCGTCCACGGCAGCGTTTTTTATTAAGATAGGTAATCGTATAAAATATTCGATCGGAAAAACAAGGAAACATTTAAATTTATTGCACGTTTGTAAAAATACTTTCATTTAAGAGATCATATTTATGTCCATTCTTTCCATTGTCGCAACCGTTTTTGTGTTTAGCGTTCTCGTACTCATCCATGAATTCGGGCATTTTTTAGCCGCCCGTCTTATGGGGGTAAGGGTAGAAAAGTTTTCCATTGGTTTTCCTCCAACAATTTTTTCAAAAAAAATCGGCGGAACAGAATTTGCCATATCTGCAATCCCATTGGGGGGATTTGTGAAAATGGCCGGTTTTGTCGATGAAAGCCTCGATACGGAAATTACAGGGGCAGATGATGAGTATAGCTCCAAGCCGGTTTGGAAAAGGATGGTAATCATCACGGCTGGTGTTTTTATGAATTTAATATTGGCCATAATCATTTATACGGCTATTGTTTTTAGCCAGGGTGAGCAAATTATACCGACAACTACGATAACTATAACGCATCAAAGTGGTATTGCCGAGAAAATAGGTTTACAGGATGGCGATAAAATATTAGCAGTAAGCGGTTTCCCCATCTCTGATTGGAGGGAAATCTTTGACCGCTTTATTGATCATGTTGACAATGGGGTTGACTTTAGGATAAAACGGGGCAAAGAAGATCTGACGCTGCATTATAAAAAGGAGTGGTTTTCTGAAAGTAAAGGGGAAATGCTGGATATTGCCCCCCGTCTGACGGCCAGGGTAGGCTCTGTTTTATCCAACATGCCCGCGGGGTCCAGCGGGCTTAAATACGGCGATATGATAACAGCCCTGAACAATAAACCCGTCAAGAATTGGGATGATATGACACGGGAAATAAAAGCGTCTCCGGGCAAGACAATCCCCATTCAATGGCAACGGGGGGATTCTATCTATAATACGACGATCACACCAGCGGTGGAAAATACAAAAGATGCCGGTGGCATGGAACATACAACCGGAAAAATCGGTATCGGCCCGTATATTTTGCATAAATCGGTTTCCCTGTCCAAAGCGCTTAACTTTGGTCTTACCCAGCCGTTTAATGTTATGTATTTAAATATAAAAGGTCTATGGTGGCTTATCTCAGGTGTAAAAGAAGCCCGGGACACGATCGGTGGCCCGATAATGATTGCCCAGATGGCAGGGCAGGCCGCCCGCAGTGGCTGGCTAAGCATTTGGGGTTTGATTGCCGCGCTAAGTTCTGTATTGGCCTTTTTTAATATTCTGCCTATTCCGGCGCTCGATGGCGGCCATTTCCTTTTATTATTGGTCGAAGGCTTAAAAGGAAAACCTTTATCTATAAAAACCAGGGTTATTGTTCAGCAGGTTGGGATTGCCGTTTTACTGTCATTTATTGTTTTTGTTGTTTTTATTGATGTCAGTCGCCTTTTGTGAGCCAAATGTCCAACGAAAATTTTTATATCTACCAGGCAGAAAAAGCGGATATTTATAAAATACATAATATCATCTCGGCTGCCTTGCGTTATCGTTTTAACAGACAAACCGGATATGCTGCCGTTTCCTTCCACTCCAGTGTCATTACAGGAAATATATCAATTTCCGATACGCTTCTTTTGGATAGCAAAAACGAAAAACTTACTCTTGAGTTTTTCCGTCTCCCCGGAACAAGAATCGAATACAAACGCTTTTATAACGACTCACTTCAGATTGATACATTCAAGCTTAAAGGGATCCGGTTTATTGTATTTAAAAAAATCCATCAACAATTCGACCTATCTAAGCTTCGACTGACACTTCACCCGGAACAAGTAAGGTTTCTTGGGAATATAGTGGCTGATGGCCATTATATTGTGGATCAGACAACAATCCTGGAATTGCCGGGGGATCTGGATGCTCCAAAGAAGGGGCCTGCGTCATTTCTTCTGAATCTGATACAACGCGAGCGCTCGGCCCACCCCTTAAATGCGTTGGTCTCGCAGGATAAAAAATGGTTGGACTCTTTTGATGATTGCTGGGCCAGGGCAGATCTCTTTGACTATGACGGCTTCCCGGTTTGGACACATGTTGCGCAGGATAATAATATTTTTGTGGTGTTGTTTCATGAATGGGGAGCCATATTTGATACAGGCAATAAACGTCAATCATCGAATTTAGAGCTGGAATATACGCAAGTTTACAACGAATGTGTGTCGCTCTGGGAAATGGCATCCGGGCAAAAAACGTATGATCCACAGGGCATCTGGAATTTTTTTGGCCAGCCGATCATGCAACGCAAATTGCAGACATTAATGTTTGAAAAACCTGCGGCCGCGCTAATCCTTTACTTTGATAGTTTAAGGGCCGGCACTTTTTGGCATCAATATTTGTTGCAAAAAATTCAAATTATATTTGCTGATGATACGGATTCCGCGCTCGGGTATCTTTTAAAATTACTAAGTATGCTTCATCAGGAGCTGGGAATTGTTCGTGATAATGGAAGGCTGAAAATTAGGCCCGGTTATAATCAACGGTTATTTATACTTAATACCCACCAATTTCAATGTCGTTTGCAGGAAAAATCGTTTTATTTTCAATTCAACAACTCTGATATAAATTTACGAATTAACAATAGCGTCAAATTGGATGTCGATGTTGCCGCCGGAAAAATTGACCTTATACCATCAATGTCAAATACAACGAAAATGAAAACCAATACGTGTTCCATCCTGGCCAACGGATATACCATCACCCTTCCATTGGTCTGGCGAAATTTCACATTCAATTTCTGTGCTTTACGTTTTAAGTTCATCTTAAAAAAGCATCGTTTTCAACTGACAATCAAAGGCAAAAAAGATCAGGATAAAATAACCGTCGGTAACCAGGAATTGCAATTTGAAACAAGCCAATACCATCGCTTGTACCTGCCGCTTCCCAAAAATATCAGCAATGCATCGCTTGTTTTTTATGATGCCACGGGATGTGAATCTTCTGCCATCTTGCCCGGAAAATACAGCATGAGCGTCTTCGCAACAGATTATAGAGGACTTTTGCAGCAACGCATCTTTATACGTGCAGACGATAGAAAAAAGTTAAAAGTATATGATATAAATTCTAATGGACGTCTCGAATCAATACCGCTTACGGGGCAAACAGAAATAACAACCGGGCGACGTCTGGTTTTTGCTACAAATGGCATGAAAAGAGTTAAAAATACGGATTTGCTAAAACATCTGTCAGCGGAAATGTTTATGTATCGTGTTAATTGTTATCTTCAGGATATGGGCGATGCAAGCCGGGTACAAGATATTTGGATGTCAAATTTTGGTTTTCCGCTTCAAATTTTTGATATACAAAACATTTCATTTTCGACGGCAGGGTATAATTTGTTAATAGGTGACAGCATGCCCGACTGGTATGTGCTGGGAGAAGGGCTCTATTGTACGGATATTATAGCGCCCAATAAAAATGTAAAAAAATGTATTTTTATAAATATTGTACAATTGAAGAATTGGATAGTCGAAAATTTAGGAAAATCGATGATATAAATATTTGATTTTATTTGCAGGCAACTCTAAATTCATCACTTGTTCATCTGAAAATATTGGGCCCATAGCTCAGTTGGTTAGAGCAGCCGACTCATAATCGGCTGGTCCGGGGTTCGAGTCCCTGTGGGCCCACTTTTTTAAATAGGATTTAAAGTGTTTATTCGAAAAAAGTCCAAGAAATCTACCGATTTAAATTTAGAGTTTTTAAACATGTTAAGTGCACTCTGCAATTCCAGGGTGCACTTTTTTTTATAAAGGAGGGTAAAGGTGCAACAGACTTTAAATGCACTGATCGAGTTACAAGAAATTGATGACCAAATGGATTCGTTATTCGATGAAAGGGGAGATTTACCTTTAATTGTAACCGAGCTGGAAAAGAAACAGGGGGCCAAGACCGGTGTCATTGTTGAGCTTGAGGTCGATGTTAAAACCACCAAAGTGCGCATCCGGGAGCTGGAACTTTTTGAACAGGAAGCAGGCGCAAAATTACAAGTAGAGAATGAAAAGCTCTATCAGGTTAAAAACAATAAAGAATATGACGCAATAACCTCAGAAATTGAAGCCATTCAGGAGAAACTGGAATCAAATACGCGGGAGTTGGATACACTTAAAGCGCATCTCGATGAAAAAATGGCCACACTGACGGATACGGAATCTGAGCTGTCCCAAATAAATGAACAGCTTAATGAGAATAAAAAAGAATTGGACGAACGGTTAGCGGAAACGGCGGGACAGGAAAAAAAACTGATCCGCAAACGGACAAAAATTATTAAAAATTTTGATCCTTTAATTTTAAATACATACCAAACGGTACGGGAAGCACGGCATGGAAAGGCTGTGGCAACGGTCATAAATGGAAATTGTGGCGGTTGCTATTCTTATATTCCGCCCCAAAAAGTAGTTGAAATACGAAAAGCAAAAAAAATTCAGGAATGTGAGTTTTGCGGAAGAATTTTAGTTTGGGATGAACGTTTAGAACAATAATCATTGGGACAAATGGGATAGCTGCCCTGGTATTATACCGGGGAGGAAAGTCCGAACATCATAGGGAAGGGCCTTCTGGGAAACCAGAATCCGTTTTGCGGAAGGAAAGTGTCGCAGAAAATATACCGTCTCGGGGTAACCCGGGATAAGGGTGAAATGGTGGGGTAAGAGCCCACCGCCTTGTTCCTGTTGGAATATCTTTGTAAGATACCGTAATGGCAAGGGCAGGATAAACCCGGCCTGATGCAAGATCAAATAAAGAAGGAATTCTACTTGGAATGCGTAATTTCCCATTACGTGCGGTTGCACACTTCAGGGTAGATCGCTCAAGTATTCCGGCAACGGAATGCTAAGATAAATAGCTATCGTCCCTTTTTGGGATACAGAATTCGGCTTATACATTTGTCCCTTTTTTCTGGATATACGCTCTATGATTTATAACTGGGCCCTGCTGAAATCAGATCAAAGCGCCAATAAGACGGTCGGGAGTGACGGGCAAATTCCAGACCCAATAACAGATATCCTGGCTAAAAGACATATCACGGACCCCGAAAAACTGCGGGATTTCATCCATCCGGATTTAAAAAAATTATATGATCCGTTGCTCATGGACCAAATGGAGCTGGCCACACAGCGGATTATTGAGGCCCTATGGAATGGCGACAACATTCTTATTTACGGCGACTATGATGTGGACGGTGTTACCAGCGTTGCCATCCTGTATGACTGTTTGCATCAATTAGGCGGAAAGGTATCGTTTTTTATCCCGGATCGTGCACATGAAGGATATGGAGTCTCCGGGCCGGCGATAAAAAAAGCCGCCAAAAGAAATATTAAGCTTATTGTTTCGGTTGATTGCGGGATAACGGCCAATACCGAAGTGGACTTGGCCAATTCATACGGGATGGATTTTATTGTTTGTGATCATCATGAGCCGATCTCAGAGCTACCAAATGCCCTTGCCGTATTAGACCCGAAGAAAAAGACGTGTCCTTATCCCTTTAAAGAACTAGCGGGTTGTGGCGTTGCTTTCAAACTCTTGCAGGCTATCTGCGAGAGGCTGAAACTTCCGGAATCGACTTATTTACAATATCTTGATCTGGTAGCAATTGGCACAGCAGCGGATATTGTCAAAATTACAGATGAAAACCGCATTCTTGTGCATTATGGCCTAAAGTCCATTAATCAATCTCCGCGTACCGGCCTAAAAGCATTGCTGAAGATTTGTGGGCTTTCTCAACAGGTAATAACTGTTAGCCTTATTGTTTTTGTTCTTGCACCACGAATCAATGCCGTTGGGCGGATTTCCAAAGCCAAGAAGGCGGTGCATTTATTAACGGCGACTAGTGGGCAACAAGCTAAGAATATTGCCCAAATACTAAATTCTGAAAATACCCGGCGTAAGGATATCGATGGATTTACCTTAAAGCAGGCCGAGGAAATAATTGCTGAAAAGATAAACCTTGAAGAAACGAAAGTTCTTGTTTTAAATAAAAAAGATTGGCATCTTGGCGTCATCGGTATTATTGCATCGAGGTTATTGGAAAAGTATAACCTGCCAACAATTTTAATATCCACCCATGATGGCATAGGTAAAGCATCCGCGCGTTCCGGGAACAATTTTAATATTTTTTCCGCATTAAAAGCATGTGATGATCTGTTGATTTCTTATGGGGGGCATGCCTGTGCCGCGGGGCTGACCATTTCTGAAAATAATATTGAAGCTTTTAGCAGCAGAATAAATAAAATTGCTTCAGAGTTTATGTCCGGGGCAAAGATGCCAAATTTATTAGAGATTGATTCTTATATAAATTTTTCTGATTATAGTGCTTCGTTTTTAAAGTGGTTAAAGAAATTAGCACCATTTGGCCCTGGAAACATGCGGCCCGTCTTTGTAACTGAAGGTGTTTCGATCTTTGGGGAAATACGTTCGCTCGGTGCGAATCATTTAAAATTTAAGTCCAAGCAAAATGGCATTGTTATCGATACACTGGCCTTTAATATGAATAAGTATAAAGATATTTTTGAAAAACAAAATGCCCGGTTTTCCATTGCTTATGTTGTTGAAGAATCAAACTGGCAGGGGCAGAATACAATTCAACTACGTATGAAAGATTTTGAGGTTAACGATGGAACCGATTGACGAGCCGCTTAATATTTTTGCGGAATTAAAACAAATACGGGAAGAAAAGGGACTTAAACTTGATGCAATATCCAGGGAAAGCCGCGTCCAGTTAGCTTATCTTAAGGCGATCGAAGATGGGGCCTTTGAAAAAATCCCTGAAGTATATGATAAGTTTTTCTTTCAAACATATTTAAACTATCTGGAATTGGATGATCCGGAGCGCTATATGCAGGCTTTTAAAGATATCCGGAAGGAAACATTTTCCCCAACACCTCAAACCACCATACGTAAGATTTCCATTCAAAAGGAAAATACAAACGCATTTCTTAATCGGAATATATTATTCTGGGCCGTCCCGATTGTGATAATTATAGGGATTGTCGCTTTTTTGGTTTGGAATTCCAAAGGGAATATAAGCATTGGGCCACAGGCAGTGCATGAATTGCCGGTCAGGCAAATTGTGAAGGAAATAGAAGCCAGGGCGAAACCGGAAAAGAAACAATCCGCAACCGTCACTCCGACAGCAAAGTTAACAAGGCAGGTTCATGTTAATGTGAAAGCACTCGAGAAAACCTGGCTTCGACTTATAAAAGATAAAAAGGATACGTCTGAATATCTTCTTCAGGTAAACAATTCTTTGCAGTTTGAAGCCGATTCGGTTTTACGCTTTTTGGTCGGCAACGCATCGGGGTTGGACTTTACCATTAATGGCCGGGCGGCAGGCGTGTTGGGCAAACCCGGCGAAGTGATCAGTTATCTGAAAATTACAAAGGATGGCATTGTTGCAAAAAACAACAAGAAAATAAAAAAGGGAGTGCCAAATGATACGTTATCTGTTCATTAGTCTATTTGTTTTTGTGGCCTGTTCGGCACAAAATAATTCAAAAAAAGTAATGAAGGGGAATACTGAAATGCTTTTTGGAAAAACATCCGAAAAACAAGTGTTCTTTGATTATCCTGCATGGGAAAAGTTAAAAACACAATATAAACCGCTTAAAGCAGTGGAAGATTCACTACGGGCCTATAAAAAACCAACACAGGTTCTGGTGTTTTTTGGTACCTGGTGTGGGGATAGCAGGCGAAATGTACCGCGCTTTTTGAAAAGCATCGAAGAAAACAAAAACATTAAGCTGGATTTTTATGCGGTTGATCGGGAATTGAAGCTCGAATCCGACCTTGCGGAAAAATATAACATAAAGCGTGTGCCAACCTTTATCGTATTGCAAAATGGCGCTGAAATAGGACGAATTGTTGAACATCCGATCAAGTCCATAGAACAGGACCTTCTGGGAATTTTAAGCAAATAAATATTGCTTTGGTAATACGATGGGTTTCAAGATTTCTATCCGTTTTACATAGAATCTTGTTTTTTTAAAAATCATTGCGCTGGAGACGTAAAAATGAGAAAATATATTAAACTAAATGTGCTGGTTACATTAATTATCTTTGTTACCGGATCGTTTCAAAGCGGTTTTTCCGAAGGGTTCCAACCGTCAACCGGCTTTAACGGCATGGTTGCGAGTGAAGACGCCATCGCCAGTCAGGTCGGTTTAAATATCCTAAAAAAGGGCGGAAACGCAGTTGATGCCGCTATTGCCGTGGCCTTTACGCTTGCAGTCACCTTTCCGAATGCGGGCAACATTGGCGGTGGGGGTTTTATGATGATCCGAACCAGTGACAATAAAATCCTTGCGCTCGATTATCGTGAGAAAGCGCCTAAGAGCGCCCGTAAAGATATGTACCTGGACGCCGCCGATGGCAAGGTTATCGATGGCGCAAGTCTGCTTGGCTATAAATCGGCAGGGGTACCTGGAACGGTTGCGGGTTTGGCCGAAGCTTACAGGAAATTTGGATCCTTGCCCTGGGAAGAGCTGATAAAACCGGCCATACGGATAGCTGCCAGGGGATTTATACTTGACGCCTACAAAGAGGCCTCGCTTCTTGCCGCGAGGCCAAAACTCAGCCTGTTTCCATCATCCAAAATGATTTTCTTCCAAGATGGAAGGGCGCCGAAAGAGGGGGAGCGGCTTGTCCAAAAAGACCTGGCCGCCTCATTGCAACGTATTGCCGATAAGGGCAGGGCCGGTTTTTATAAAGGCAAAACGGCGCGTTTACTTGTGGCCGCCATGAAGAAAAATAAGGGTTTAATTACCCAGGCCGATTTGGATGCTTATACAGCCAAGTGGCGTGACCCGGTTCATTTTACATATCGCCAGAATGATATTTATGTTATGCCCTTGCCCAGTTCCGGTGGTATTGTGATGGCGGAAATTTTCAATACCCTGGAAAAATTCGATCTTACCTCGCTGGGGTTTAACAGTTCTAACCTGATTCATTTATGGGTGGAAGCCGAACGCCAGGCTTTTGCCGATCGCGCCGAATTTATGGGCGATGCGGATTTCGTTGATGTACCGGTCAAAAAACTTATGAGCAAAGAGTATGGCGCATATATCCGGGGGCAAATTGATATGTACCTGGCGCGTTCTTCGGAAAATGTAGGACCGAATAAAGAATGGGTACGGGAATCAAAGGAAACGACTCACTTTTCCATCGTTGACAAATGGGGCAATGCTGTTTCGAATACTTATACTTTAAATGCAGGTTATGGCTCCAAGGCTGTGGTGGCGGGCGCCGGTTTTCTGTTAAATGATGAAATGGACGATTTTAGCGCCAAGCCCGGATCATATAATTTGTATGGCCTGTTGGGCAGCTATGCCAATCAAATTGAACCTGAGAAAAGAATGCTGAGTTCAATGACGCCAACCATAGTAACCCGGCATGATTCACTGCTATTGGTTGTAGGCAGCCCGGGCGGATCGCGGATTATAACCAGTGTTGCCCAAACAATTTCCAATGTGATTGACCATCACATGAATATGCGCAGGGCTATCGAAGCGCCACGCTTTCATTCACAGTGGAAGCCGGATGTGATATATCTGGAACAGTTTGGTTTTGGCCGGGACGTGCAAAATGCCTTGAGCGGCATGGGACATGTATTAGAACAAAAATTTCCACTTGGCTCGGTGCAGGGCGTTTTGGTCTTACCGGGTGGTAAATTAGAAGGCTGGAGTGATCCACGGAGAAATGGGCAGGCATTCGGCTATTAAATTAAACAGGAAATAATATGGCAAAAAATAAAAAAGACCAACGGGATAAAAAAGGAACATCCGTACCATCCGCAAACGAAAATGAATATAGTGAACAGACTGAGAAGATTTATAAGCTTTTGCTAAAAGTTATGAGTTGGGTTGTGGGGATATCTTTTGCGCTTGTAATTATATTGCCCGTCTTTGAAGATATTTCGTTAGACCCGATAACCACTGTGGTTTATCGTATTGGGGCCGTTACACTGATTGCTTTTACAGTGATAGAATTTGTTTCTGATCATATAAAAAGCCTGATCGAGAATAGAATCCATGGATATAAAGACAGCGGCAATTTGCCTGGCCATTAAAAATCCCGGGACATGTTCTACCTGGATAAAGCTTTGTAATGCTCTTGATGTGCCGGTTTGGGAAATAAACGGGTCTGGTACAGAAAATACCATGCCGAAGGTTCCCTGCGCGCTTATTATAACCGATGATATCCGTGCGTTCGATACTTTTCTTGCTCCTTCAAAAACAGGATTGGACCAGGGAAGTGAACCTTATAAAATTCTTCTCGATAACGACCCTGCCAACAGTCTTCCGGGAATTTTGAAAGTTCATCCCAATGGTTCTGACAACAATACCGCTATCATCAAAATGGCTTATGATTCTTTTGTTTATCACTTAGAGAAAATACAGTCCCCGGAAAAAGGTGGTATAAGATATCCTGATTTTATTGATCAGGGAACAAAAGTATTTTTTGATCAGTTCCTTTTTGGCATTGTAGTCGTGCAGGATCATCATATACGTTTGTTAAACGACAAAGCCAGGGATTTGTTGGATATTGCCCCGGATTTTCCGGTGAAAGACCTGGTTTTATGGGATTTTATACCGGCCGACAAGAGCGATATTTTCCAAAAGATTATGGATGATATCATCTCGGAAAAATTGTCTGCCAAGATTTATAGCATCCCTGTCGTAACCCCGAAGAAAGAAAGGCTAATCCTGCAAGCCTGGTTGTCACGGGTTGGTTTTAATGGAGCGCCGGCCCTGATGCTGTTTCTTACGGATATGGGGGAATTGTTCGAGGCCCGTAAACGTGGCCGTAAGTATGAGGTGGAATATTTCCGGATACATAAAATGGCCATGGTTGGAAAACTTGCAGCCGGTCTGGCCCACAATTTAAATACGCCGGTTTCGATTATTCAGGGTAATGCCGAGTTGCTGGAGCTAAAATATCCCGAAAGTCGTGAAATTCAGATGATCCTGAAACAAACGGCCCGTCTTGGCAGGGAAATACATCTGCTGGGCATCCGTGGAAATAAAGATCTGAGCACTTCCGAAGAAGAGATTGATCTCAATGAGCTTATCCGAAATGAGATGGACTTTTTAAATGCCAATCTGTATTTCAAACATTACGTAAAATGTCAACAGGATTTGGATATGGAACTTCCGCATATATTTGGTTTATATAGCGATTTCTCTCAGGTTCTTGCGGAGATTATTGAAAATGGCATTGATGCGATGTTTGGCCTGGAAAACCGCTTGCTTATCGTTAAAACCCGCGGTAAAGATGAAATGGTTCATTTAAGCATCAGTGACAGTGGCAAAGGCATTGATAAAAATTCACTATCGTATTTATTTAATCCTTTTTATACAACAAAAACCTCACCGGACGAAATAACGTCCGATCCGAATGAACCGCGTGGTACGGGTCTGGGCTTATCAATGGTCCAATCGATCATCAATAAATATCATGGTACTGTGAAAGTTGATTCTACACCCGGAAAAGGAACGGTTTTTGAAATAATACTGCCGGGATTTACAAGCAAACGGAATATTAACTATGATAACAATTGAAACGGCTTCACAGATTGTACAGGCCTTTAAACATAAGAATATCGTTGTCATTGGTGATATAATGATCGATGAATATCTCTCGGGGGCCGTCCGCAGATTATCACCGGAAGCTCCTGTTCCAATTGTGGAGATTGTGGATGAGACCCAACGTTTGGGCGGGGCGGCCAATGTTGCCTTAAATATCCGCAGTTTGGGTTGCGAGGCTTGCATTGTTGGTTTTATGGGCAACGACCGAATGGGTGAAATTGGCCGCCGGCTGCTTGATAAACGAGGAATTGATACGGCGGGTTTGGTTATTGTTGAAGACCGGCCGACCACGGTAAAAACACGCATTATTGGTGACAACCAGCATATTACCCGTGTGGACAGGGAAGTGGCCAGTTATGAACATCCGGAATTTTACCGGTCTTTAATAGGGCGTATAAACGATGCCCTAAATAATGCCGATGCGGTAATCCTGGAAGACTATAATAAAGGCACACTGGCCGGGAACGTAATCGAATTTACAATAAAGGAATGCCGGTCACGGAACATACCCATCGCGGTTGATCCCAAATTCGTAAATTTTCTAAGCTATAAAAACGTTAACATCTTTAAACCGAATATAATCGAAACAGCCACGGCCCTGGCCCGTACCATCGAAAATGTGGATCAGCAGGTTGAAGCAGCGGGAGAGGCGCTCTTAAAAAGTATCCATGCGGAAAATTTATTGCTTACACGGGGAGCTTCCGGTTTGACCCTGATAGAAAAGAACGGGAAGGTGATGCACATTCCTACCAGGGC
>CAYWBI010000010.1:0-50191 GCA_964456445.1 uncultured Calditrichaceae bacterium | reverse complement strand
TCCCCCATTTTGTACTGAAATCTTCATAAAACTAAAGATTTTATCATAGGAGGTTGTCATGAAGAACAAATGGTATAATTGCGCCCGGAGTCTGAGTCTCATTCTGTTTCTGGTTTACCCACAGGTGGTCTCATCCCAAACCGATCCGCCCGGCAACATCATGATGCGCCCGATTCTTGGCGTGCACAAAGTCCTGTTCATCCGTGTGAACTACCCGGATGACAACCGCGTCGTGCTCACCGCGCAAGAGGCACTGACCCATGCGGAGAATCTGAAAGCGATTTTCAAAGCGAATTCTTATGACAAGCTGGATTTGCAAATCAACATTACGCCGGTGCTGACGATGCCACAGCCGAGCAGTTTTTACAATCTGGTGAACCGGCTGTCGTTCGTGCGCATTCGGGCGGATGCCATCAAACTTGCCGAAGATTCCGGGTTTCATGAGCGCGATTATGACCGCGAGGTTATTTTTACCACCAAAGTGTGGCCGCTGAAGCAAACCGGTGTTGGCGGCGTGAATCTGCGCACGTGTTATATCACCAAGAACAATCCAACACTTTCGGCGCATGAAATGGGCCATACCTTTGATTGGAAACATGCCAATTTCTGGCGCGTTACCAGCGCCAGCCCCATCGACACCGCAGGCGAAATGATCGACTACGGCGACAAATTTGACATCATGGGTGATGTCAACCATTTTCACCACTTCAATCCTTTTTTCAAATATCGCGTGGGCTGGATCCCGCCGGAGAGTATTCTCACGGTATCCGATTCCGGGAGCTATTCTATTCGCGCCCTGGAAGACCAGCCACAGCCCGGCGGCGGGGGCCGCGCATATTCCGCGCTGCGCATTCACCGTGATCCCGAAACTGAATACTGGGTCTATTACCGGAGTAAGGAAGATTCGGCCAACACCGGCGCGCTGATTTCCCGCACGGAGCCACGCAACCGATCGTTCGCCATGCTGCTGGATATGACGCCGGGTTCCAGATTGAAAAATCACGACTATGAAGACGCGGCGTTGCTGCCGGGCAAAACGATACGCGATGCCGAAGCGGGCATCGAAATCACGGTGCTGGAAAAAAACAGCGACAGCCTCAGCGTCCGCGTGGTCGTATCACAAGAGCCGATCGACCGCCTGCCAGTGATCGATATCCTCAGTCCGCAGCCGGGAATAACCGTGCGCGGCGACATCGAGTACCAGGCGACCGCCTTCGATCCCGACGCGGGCACGGCGAACGGCGCAGGCATCGATACCGTCACTTTTGCACTTGGCTTCAATGAGGTACCGGAGACTCTTCTTGAACAGACACCGACAATTGTTGCGGTGCGTCAATTGACTGCCCCGCCCTATGTTTTTCACGTTGAAACGGACAGCCTTGCGGATGAAGCTTACTGGATCAGGGTCTTTGCAAAAAGTGAAAATGGCGCAGTCAACATGATGTCGGTCTCCCATATCATCGATAACACCGGCCCGAGTGTGCCGACCTTTGTTGATGGTGAACCAATGGACGTTACACACACGTTTCAGTTGCAGCAAAATTACCCCAACCCATTCAATCCATCGACAACAATTTATTATTCTGTGGCGCAGCCTGGAAAAGTCGAACTGATGATATTCGACATGTTAGGGCGGAAAGTTCGTACGCTGGTGCATGACTTCCAACCGACGGGGGCATATACTGTGCGATGGAATGGTCGGGACGCCGCCGGAACACGACTCGCGAGCGGTTCGTATGTTTACGAATTGAAGATTGGGGGTTTTGTCTCAACGAAGAGGATGCTCATGTTGAAATAAAAAAATAAGAAGACATCGTAAGTGCGAATATTAGGCTGTGCTTTTGCACCTTAAACAGATGCACACCAGCGTTATCTGATTCGTGTCTGGATATTATGTTGAATTAAATTTAGACTGGTATTATCTAGGGTGTGATCTTGAAAGTTCCGGATGATGAAGAATTTTTGTATCACTGGATACCCGCCTTTATGTTTGCTATAGCAAAGTGTTTAGACCAAAGTTGATAAAGCCTTGCAGGTTTATCATTTATAATGTAGGCATCGAATTGTTTTTAAAGAATGTGCTGTTGTTTTTCTCGGGTTTCCCATTGATTATTATGCGCATTGTATCAGGCTTATTTTGCCAATTGCGGGATTTCGCGGCGTAGAAATTTTTTTTATTAAAGAATTATTTGCTTGATGGATGATAAAATAAATTTATGGGCTCTAAAGCCCCTTCCGATAGACAAAGACTTAATTATTTCCACAGTTTCAGTTTTACCGGGAATGTGGTTTGTCTCATTTTTTCATCCCCCTCCATTCATTCCACACGCAATACCGAGCTTGTAATCTATAGTTCTATCCTATCTGTTTTTTAACCAACAATGCTAAAACTAATCATCTACAGGGTGTTTGGTTTTGCCGCCAATCTCGTTATACATATTCTAGCAGCTTCAATATTTAATTGGTCATACATGTTCCCAATACAGAAAGTACATCTATTCTAAGAGAGGCCGAGATTATTCTAAGCAATATATATCTGCGAATAACTTTGACCTTTTGTATAGCAATGCCATAGTAATTTTGTTGTCTTACTTGCTGCCGGCCCCCTACATGATACCGGAATTTGCACACTCGGGGCAATCTATATATATTCATTTTTAAAAAATTAAACGTCTCCTTCCCGGCACACACAAAGCAGTTCAACAGAACGCCAATACACAAGTGGAGAATGGCTACCGGAAGGGTGTTATGTGCTTTTTGTTTAAACATTTGGCGATATGCCAATAAAAAAAAGGAATAAGTTTATGGACCAGTTGTTTCCGGAACCGATTCAAAACCTTCCTAAGGCTGACATTCCATTGGACGGCCTGACTGCCTATCTCTCGCAATCAGATACCCATCAAATATTGTTCATGAAGTTTGAAAAAGATGTTGATTTGCCCGAACATGCTCATGCTGCACAAATGGGTATAGTATTGGAAGGCAAGATCGATTTGATGATCGCGGGTGAAAAACATTGTTTTACCAAGGGAGACCGGTATTATATCCCGGAAGGCGTGAAGCATTCGGCAAGGATATACGCAGGATATGCAGATGTGACTTTTTTCAATGAGCCCAATCGTTATAGCAAAATTACTTGATAGAATAAAAAGAGTGGCTCAAACGCTGCAAAAATCCATGCAAACGATTTGTATCTTTATACCTTAAATAGGAATATTTATGAAAATTACAAGGACATTTGAAATTAAATTAGGTCCACTGGATGCTTATGCCCGGGGAACAGACGGAATCAACCCCGGACGAATGTCCATTGATAAAACCTTTAATGGCGAGCTTGATGCAACGAGTAAAGGTGAGATGCTGAGCGCAAGGAATTCAGCAAACAATTCCGCGGGGTATGTAGCAATTGAGCAAGTGACCGGAGCGTTGTCAGGAAGAAACGGCAGTTTTGTTCTACAGCATTTCGGTACAATGAATAAAGGTATCAATCGCCTGGTTCTTGAGGTTGTTCCGGGTTCAGCAACAAACCAATTGGTGGGCCTAAAGGGAAAAATGGACATCAAGGTGGAGGATGGAAAGCATTACTATAAATTTGAGTATGAGTTGCCATGACATCCCGGCCTGCTTATAGGGTGAAAGGCCCCGATTCATCAAAAACACACATTTGGGAACGTTTGAACAGGAGTGATGATGGAGAGAAAAATATTGATCAATCCACCATTATCTGGTGAATGGAAGTTTCTAAGACCGCCCGGTCATCATCGCTTTGCATTTGATTTTGTACAAACAGATAGCCGGCGGAAGAAATACCATAAAGCCAATATTTTAAAAAATTTATTAGGCACAATCCCTTCAAATGAATATTATTGTTGGGGACAACCAATTTTTGCGCCCATTGGAGGAAAAGTCTTTCGCATTGGGCAGAACTGGGAAGATAATCCGCATACAAATATCTGGAAAACGATTCAGCTATGGTACAATGCTACTTATAGGTTTCGTCCCAATGTTGTCAATGGCAGGATCGAGATAAGGCCAAACGCTGGAAATCACGTTATGATTCAGGCAGATGATGGTTACCTGGTTTTTCTTGCGCATATGCGCAAGAAATCTATCCGTGTGCAGGAGGGGCAATACATTTCTCAAGGCGAACTGATAGGATTTGTTGGTAATTCCGGGAATTCAACGGCCCCACATCTTCATATAAATTTATTTGATCAAATGGAACATCCATTTCAGGCGAAAGTACTTCCTTTTTTATTTAGCAGGTATGAAGCTTTGCGTAAAAACGGTCAGTGGCAAAAGTGTACTTCGTCAATACCAAAAGTGGGTGAATCTATACGTTTTGAATAAGATGGAATATCAATGTCCATGTGTCAGGACGGGAAAAGAAATAATACTGTCAATTCTTGGAATATTATGGTTTTTAGAATCAAGACATAAAACACAAAACAACGGAAGATAATTTTGCATCTATTTGATGCTTTTCTTCCGCTTTATTCATGGTCCTCATGGCCGGATAAACCGTACTTTTTTTTTACAACCCCAAAAGCGTCTGTAGCCGTTTTGCAAAACCAAAGCTATAGGTATGGATTCTAAATCTTATTCTTTCTCACTATAGCGAAGAAGAGATTTTTCGGTGGTCAATTTGCTGTATTTGGAAAGGGGTGGCGTTACTATAGTGTGTTGCTTCGCACCTTGATTTTGGGATCGGTGCATTTTGAACGGTGATTGATGCGTTTGTTTTGAAACGATTTTATGGGTGTGGCCCTTGGGGCCTTATTCCTATTGGTAAAATAAAACCATTTGGTCTCAATCTTGCCCTTGTCTGTCCAGATGCGCTATTAATGATTCAATTGAATTTTAACAGATCAATATAAAAACACAAGGAAAGCCGGGCAAGGCACGTGTTTTAGTGACATTTAACCGTACAGACAATTCCCGTGATAAACGCAGGGGGCCGCTTTCCCATTCCCTTCAACTTTATGTCCGGTAACATAAAGCTTATCCCGAAGACTTGGTATAAAACATGTGGGCCGGGTAAGTCTTGGGCTTCCCGATAAAGTGGTATAACTTAAAAACCCCCGAAATTCGGGGGCTCTTTATTTGAAAACTAATGTTTGTCGGGGTAGGCCGGGATGGGTGGAATGGTTTTTTCCTTTGTCTTCAGCTCATCCATGATTTCCTTTATGGCACGGTTTAACTGTTGATCATTGCCACTGTATTCCTGATACGGATCATTGTCCACATAAATATCGGGTTCCACTCCATGACCTTCCATAATCCATCTTTTGCCATCCAGCGAATAACGGGAGAACTCCGGTTTATGCAGGGAGCCGCCATCGATAAACGGTAAGGAACCACGGATACCGACCACCCCGCCCCAGGTACGTTTACCAACAACCTTGCCAAGATGATCCTTTTTAAAACGATAAGTAAAAATATCGCCATCGGAGGCGGAAAACTCATCGGCCAGCGCAATAATCGGACCATAGATCATTTGACCGGGATCGGTATGTGGCGTGGTGTTTCGGGCAAAATCGATCATCACCGCTTCCCGGCGCAATCGTTCGATGATCATCGGCGACACATTGCCGCCACCGTTTCCGCGTACATCCACGATTAAGGCTTTTTTGCGCAACTGGGGATAAAAATGTTTTACAAACTCATTTAAACCGGCGCGTCCCATATCTGGGATATGCAAATAACCTACCTTGCCACCGGTTGCCTGATCCACTTTGGCGATGTTGCGTTCGACCCAATTATAGTAATATAATTTAGATTCATCACCGACGGGTACAACAATTTCCGTATGGGCGCCCTTGGTGACGGGTGTTTTATTTACCGTAAGCGATACCTGATGACCCGCGGTATTGACCAGGGCCTTAAAGATGGAAGGCATTCCCTTTACGCTTTTGCCATCCACAGCCAGGATATAATCACCTTCATTTACATCAACGCCTACCTGGGTCAGGGGCGAAATAAGGGACTTGTCCCAGTTTTGGCCCTTCAGGATATGGGAAATTTTAAAATATCCCGAGGCGTCTTTTTGAATTTCAGCTCCTAAAAGACCCATTTTGATCCGCTTGGGCTTTGGTCGGTCTCCGCCGCCCACATAGGCATGGCCAATACTGAGTTCACCTATCATTTCACCAATGATATAGGTTAAATCGTTGCGATGGTTCACGTAGGGCAGCAATTGGGCATATTTGTCATGGACCGCTTGCCAATCGAGTCCATGCATATTGGGCGCATAAAAGAATGAACGCATCTGTCGCCAGCTTTCATCAAAAATCTGTTTCCACATTGCCCGTTTATCCAGGTTAACTTTCATATCCGCAAGCTTCAGCTTCTTATCCATTTTTATTTTTGACGAGGGCAGTTTGATGATGGCGTATGCTTTGCCGCTGCTGACCAACATTTTTTTCAAGTCCGCGGAGATTTCATAACCATCCACGTTTCCCAGTTCCTTTTCTTCTTTTTTCTCCAGGTCGTACATTACCAACTGTTCTTTGGCATCCTTACTACCTTTGCGCTGGTAGTAAATTTTATTGCCCGCCGAACCAATATGGCTATAAGCGGAAGCTTTTATCGGCAAGCCGATCACCCGTCCGGCGATTCCCTTAAAATCAATCTGCACGATGGGTGTTGCGGCTTTTTTGCCCTTTTTGTTCTTTTTCTCTTTTTGAAGGTTCACCGTGTCGTTTTCCGGTGCGAATGGTGATGGCGTGTTTTTGTTTAGGGTCAGCAAATAAACACGGGCCATGTCCTGGTAGGCATGGTTCCACTCCGTCCAGCTATAAATCGGGTTAAAATCCCTGTTGGATATAAAATACAGATATTTGCCATTGCTGCTAAAAAGAGGCGCGGATGCATCATACCAGCCTTCGCTAACCGGCTGGGATTTTTTGCTTTGCACAGAATAGATGTAAATCCGTCCCATACCGTTTTCTTCGGCCTTTTGGTAAACGATCCACCGGGTGTCCGGTGACCAGCCATATTGCCGTATTTCCCAGGTTTTGGATTGGGCCACTTCGGTGATCTGTTTTGTAAAAATGTCCACATAGCGCAGACGTTGTTCACGATCGGCCCACAATAATTTCTTGCTGTCCGGCGACCAGTACATCTGATATTTGTATGTGGTGGCCTTTGTTGTGATTTGCCTGGCCGGCGCCTGACCGGTCTTATCGATAATATACAATTCGTCTTCACCGCTTTTATCGGAGATGTAAGCAATCCAGCGGCCATCGGGCGACCACTTGGAATTGCGTTCATGTACACCGGATGTCGCCGTCAGGTTATAGGTCATTCCTTCCCTGGCCGGAACGGTAAAGATATCACCATATGCGCCAAGCAAGGCCCGTTTGCCATCGGGGGCAATTTCATAGTTGCTTATTTTTTTGGACACATCTTTTAATTCTGGCCTGGCGACGGGCATATCGTTTTGAATACGGATGTGCAGTTGTTCGTTTTTCCCGTTGCGGGTGTCATATTTGTAAAGATAACCGCCGTTTTCATAGACGATATAACCGGCGGATGCCGATGGGAACTTGATGTCAAAATCTTTGAACCCGGTCAGCTTTTTGGCTTCACCGCCGTTTTGATCAACCACATACAAGTTCATACGTTTCAGCTCATCACGGTCGGACAGAAAATAAATCTTCTCCCCGATCCACATCGGGATAATATCCTGTGCGGGGTTTTCTGTAAGATTCTTAATGCGATGCGTTTTTAAATCGAAAATCCACACATCGTCGGCCATGCCACCGCGATACCGTTTCCAGGTACGAAACTCACGGAATATCCGGTTGTAGGCCATCTTATTGCCATTGGGTGAAAAAGATAGAAATCCACCACGCGGTACAGGGATTTGTTGGGGCATCCCGCCATTTGCATCCACCGTGTAAAGGGCGCCGTTAAAACTATTAAAGGATTGCATGCGCGAACGCAGGGCAATATTTTTGCCGTTGGGCGTCCAGCCCATTACAATATTGTTTGGCCCCATGCGGTCGGCAATGTCATCCCGCCCGATGGTTGCGGTGTAGGTTATCCGCCTGGGCTCGCCCCCATCGCCGGGCATGGTGAAAACTTCTGTATTGCCATCATATTGCCCGGTAAAAGCCAGGGTTTTACCATCCGGCGAAAAACGGGCGAACATTTCATAGCCGCTCGCACTGGTCAGCTTACGGGCCACGCCTCCCGCTAGATCCGCGCTATACAGATCTCCCGCATAAGTAAAAACCACCTGGCTGCCATTTGTCGTCGGGAAGCGTAACAGCCGCGATTCAGGGGCTGCGATGGCAAAGCTGATGGAAAGGGCTAACAGAGCAAGAAAAATCTTTCGCATAAACAGACTCCTTCTATAAAAATGGTAATAATATATTTTGAATTGAGAAACTTACCCGCGCATACGTTGATTTCATGAAAAGGTTTGTAATTTTTTGAGTTACAAAATTTAGTTTATTCAATAGCAAATATCTACCCGGTTTTTGAGTTTTAACATATTCATCCTGCTGGAAAAGAGAAATGGAAGAAATAAGGAACCGGCAGTTTGCAACATTAAAGGCCAAAACAAAATCAAGGGTTTAAATTTTTGGAGCGCATCGACTGTACCGATGCAATACCCAACCCATTTCCGCCAATCATACCCAATGATGGATGGGATACGAGAGAGCGAAAAACACTCTTTCGCAACGCTATAAAGCAAAAACCCAAAGCAGGAGGTTGACGTCTTGGAGCGCATCGGTTGTGTCGATGCGCTCCTGTCCCATTCCAGCCATCGTACCTATAAATAAATCCATGGAACAGCAACATGGGGAGAAAATTATAAAATGAACAACCTTCTTGCTGCTCCGAGGCATCTTCCGGTTTCGCATTGATGATTGTGGGCCGTCTTTCTAAAATAACCAATGCAGAAGCGAGTCCAGGATAGTGATAAAAAAAGCCGCGATCAACGTCATGCCGATGGTCTCAATCTCAAAATCATCGATAAATTGATCTGTAAGCCATAGGATAAAAGCATTGATAACAAATTTAAACAAGCCAAAGGTCAGGATAACAAAGGGCAGTGTTATCAGCGTAAATAGCCAACCAAAGAAAAAGCTGATCAGGCTGTAAACGATGGCCACAACGATAGCCGTTCCAAAATTTTTAATACGAATTTGCGGCAGAATTTGTGCAACAACGAACACCGCAAGGCTCATTAACAAAAGACTCCAGATAGTATGCATCTCTTTTCTCCTAAAAGTTTATGCCATTGATCATGGCATCCCGGTTTTTTTGCCAGGCGTCATCCGGGTTATAAGATGGCAGTTCAATGGTGATGGTAGGGATATTTAGCTCCTCACCGGCATAGGTACCAAATGAACCCGGTGTTGGATAACCGATGTTATCGGCGATATCATAATTATTGAAGCGCGCCATCACCCGGGCCAAATCAGCCGCCGGTCCGTTATAGTTGATGATATGTAAATCGTCGTGTATGCTGATTATTTTATCCGGCTTATATGTATCTATCAATTGCATGGCTAACAAGGTTTCTTTTTCCGAAGCGGGTTCACGACCGGGGAAATAACGTTCCTTGGTGTAAGCCGGGTTCCAATCCTTGGTGGGAAAATTCCGGTTCAGGTCAACACCATTACCATTTACCCTTGTTCCGGCCATCATCCCATCGGGGTTGAGTACCGGTACCAATATAAGTTTTACTTTTAGCATTTCAGGATGCTTGCTAAGATAGCGTCCAAGACGGACCGCTAAATCAAATGTACCCGGTTCGTCACCATGAAAAGCGCCAAAGACCAAACATGATTTTTCGCCTACTCCTAATTCCATTAAATAAATAGGATTACCATGTGTTGATGTATTGTAAGTTTGCCACCCAAGGCCATCGGATGTGAGAGAATGGTACAAGTTTGTTACCTCCCGGGTTGCTTTATGAAGGGTGTAATAGGGCAAGGCATACTTGTATATTAAGCCTGCGATAAGCAAAACAATAAGTATAAATCTGGTGAGCTTGCTTTTTATAGACATTGTGTTCTCCAAAACAGGAAAATTAAACAAGCGGGATACAGCATACAAATTTTCTGCACACATGCCGCCTTACGCTGACAGCGAGTTTTATTTTTTTAGATCAAAACGTTTCCGGAACCATAATTCAAAAGCCGGGTCTAAAAAGGTAATGTCCTTTGAGCTGATATTTATTATTTCTTTTTCATTCAGTTTGTTTTTGATCTTTACGATATTGCCGGATGAGCCAAGGCGGAATTTTCTACGAATGTCATCGTTGTGAAACCCACCTTTTACACCTGATGCAAGACCCTTTAAAAAATTGACCTGCGTGTTGCTCAGTTGGTCGCACATTTGTTCAAAAAAAAGGGCATTTTGGCTGATCAGATCCTGAACCGCTTCTTCCATAACCGTATTGCTTACCTCTTTTTCAGTGCCGATCCAGATAAGATGCGCCAATTGCTGCATATAATATGGATGTCCGTCCATCAAACGGCAAATTTCCCCGGCATAGTTTGCTGAAATAATTTTTCCTGTCTGTTTAAAACGTTGGATTAAAAATGGCGTTATGTGTGCCTTGTTGAATTTTTTAAGATAGATAACTTCACCGAATTTGTAAAAGGGCCGGGTCTCATCTTCAAACAGGTTCATCATCATGCCCCTTTTGCTGCCATATAAACAATAAGAAACATTTTGATGATGTTGCCATGCCGCGCGTAGGCGTTGTTGTACTTCTATGGAATTTGCAAAACGCCCAATATTTTGGAATTCATCGATGCAAATGACAATTTTTATCTTTTTATCCAGGGCGATTTTCTCGGCCATATCCAGTAAAGAGCCATAGTGTTTTTGTAATTCATCACTGCGAAATTCCAAGCCAAAGTCAACCCCTTCAATATTCATGCTGATTTTTGGTGAAAGTTGTTTTAAAAATTTTTGTGATGTGCTCAGCCAGTCCTGCATTTTTGATGAGGTACTTTTTAGAATTTTTTCAGCCAGGGTTTTGTAAAAACCATTTTCATCCCGGATGGCAAACATGTCCAGAAAACAAAATTTTATCTTAGTGTTTTTAAGTATGCTGCGACGGGCGGCCTCTTTTACCAGCGATGTTTTGCCCCATCGTCTTGGAGAAATCAATATAGTGTTTAACCCGCTGCTGAAGTTACCTCTTAGCCGGGCGATTTCTTTTTGGCGATTTGTAAATTGTGCGCCCTGTACCACTTTGCCAAATTTAAATGGAGATGTTTCCATAAGAGAATCCTTACTGACAAGTTGCTTACATGTTGGTAAGTTATAACATGGTAAGTAAATTGCAAATAAAAACCGCTGCCGGGCGTTTATCGATATTACTTTGGATAAAAATGCGAAAAGATTCTTCCAGGAAAAGCAATTCTTATTATAAAGCTGCGTGCTACTTGATTCAGGTCTGTAAAATTAGCTAAATTGATATTTCTTTTTATTGGATGAATTACTGTATGTCACTATCCTATGGATTTATTGAAACCCAGGGTTTAATCGGCTCCATAGAGGCCGCCGATGCAATGCTTAAGGCCGCTAAAGTGCACCTGGTTGAAAAACGGGAAATTGGTTTTGGACTGGTAACCATCATCATTGAAGGAGAGCTGGGGGCAGTACAGGCCGCGATAGACGCCGGTAGTGCTGCCGCCGAAAGGGTTGGGCAGTTAATTAGCAGCCATGTTATAGCCCGTCCTTTTAATGATACAGAGGCCCTTGTCAGGGGCATGCTTGTTTCCCGCACACCTCGTCCGTCCCGGGATAAAGCGGACAGGCCCGCCGCGGCCGCCCCATCGCAGCGTCCCGGAAAGAAAAAAAGAAGGGATACAAAACCGCAAAAGAGTATTCAACCGCCTTTGCTAAAAAGTGAAAATCCATCCGATGATAACCTGATTGATCTGCTGCGAAAAAATCCGGGCGGATTGACTTTGCCACAATTGAGCGAAGAATTGAATTTGAATACCAGAGAAATACGTATCCGTTTAAAACGGCAAATCGATAATGGAAAAGTTGAAAAAGTACAACAACGTTATTTTCTCATTTAAGTGGATGAAATATGAAAACGATCGTCGTACTCAACAATAAAGGCGGGGTAGGGAAGACCACAAGCGTGGTTAATCTTGCCGCGTGTTTCGCGGCTGCGGGCAAGAAGACGCTTGTCGTTGATCTTGATCCGGCGGCCAGTGCATCCATTCATTTAAACTTTGATAAGAACGAACGTCACTTTGACAGCATTTGTGATTTTATAATCAGTGGCGGGGAAAAAGCTAAAAATTACATCTATCCAACGGCCTTTGAGAATTTATATTGTCTGCCCTCGGAACCGGCGTTGAGTGAGTTTTATGATGAAATGGTTCTGGAGCAGAGCGATTCTTTTTTTATAAAAAAATCTGTTTTTCCCCATTCCTTCGATCTGGTCCTGTTCGACAGCCCGCCTAATATGGGTTCGCTTGCACTGAATGCACTTGCTTTTGCAAATTATGTGCTGATTCCGGTGCAAACCCAGTATCTGGCTCTAAATGGCCTGGACCTAACCTTGAAATCCGTTGATAAGGTACAACGTCGGCTAAATCCAAAATTGAAATTGTTGGGGGTTTTTGCGACTCAGTACGATCAAAGGACAAGGGTTGCCAAGGATGTGCTGGGCCGGTTGCAGACGCGTTTTAAAAAAGAAATGTTTGCAACGGTAATTGGCATCAACAGCAAACTTATCGAAGCTTTTAACGCGCGTAAACCGATTATATTTAAAACACCATCGGCCCGTGGCGCCAGGGAATTTCAGGCCCTTGCAATAGAAATCATAAAAAAATTAAAATTATGAAAACATTATTAAGTGAAGAAAAAGTGCGCCGGGCCCATGCCGATGGCCGGTTGCGCATCGATCTTGAACCCGGTACGATAATAACCGATCAGGCGCGGGCGGTAGCGCGGGAACTGCAAATCGAACTTATCCCGGCAGCGGGTGACAACAAAATGAGCCATGCCGATATCCAGAAAATAATTATTCGTGTACAGCAAAAATTGCCGGGTATGCATGTCAGTAAAGCGTTGATTGAAGAGACCATAAAGAAAATCATGGCGGAAAAATAGCGGTATGCAGCCTTCCCTCTTTGAACGTTTGCAGGCCGTTTGTGCCGAACATCCGCAAAGGGTAATTTTTTCCGAAGGCGGGCAAGCGTCCGTTATTCGTGCGGCACGTGTCTTGCAGGATAAGCGCTGGGCGCTGCCGGAACTGGTTGGCGGTCCTTATGAAATCCGGGATATGGCCGATCAAATGCGGCTGCCGAGCCGGGGATTAAAAATTTCCAATCCCGGAAACGGGGCTTTGCGGGAGGCTTTGTTACAGCAAATCCGTTATAAACTGGCCTATAAAGATTTTGATCGTGCGACTCTGGAAAATTTACTTGCTGATCCCATCGTACAATCGGTTGCCAGGGTACAGAACGGAACGGCGGATATGGCCTGCGCCGGGAATAAAAGCGGGATCGTTCCAACTGTGCGGATTTATTTGCAACATGCAGGACTCAAGGCGGATTTTACACGCGCGGCGGCCGGTTATTTTTTGCTTAGCCCGGATGAAGAAGATATTATGGCCTTTGCGGATTGCAGCATCAATGTAAATCCCACGGCGGCACAATTGGCGGAAATTGCCCTGCATACGGCGCAACGCTTCCAATTGCTAAGTGGGCGTGAAGCGCGGGTTGCTTTTTTATCCTTTTCCACAAAGGGCAGCGCCCGCCATGAAAATGCGGAAAAGATGGCGCGGGCAGTGGAAATTGCCCGGAAAATGGATGATAGATTGATCTGCGAAGGGGAAATACAATTTGATGCGGCCATAGATAAAATCGTCGCTCAAAAAAAAGCGCCTCACAGCCGCTTGAACGGCAAGGCAAATGTGTTTATTTTTCCTTCTTTAAATGCGGCCAATATTGCTGAAAAAATTGTCTCGCATGTGGCAGGATATCGTTCCATCGGGCCTGTGTTGCAAGGATTTAATAACGCCTTGCATTATACACCCGGTCATACGCAGACTGCCGGTATCATAGATCAGGTTTTGCTCGGTGCTTTTTTTAATATTACTGAAACAAAAGATAATTAATAATTTGAGTATAGATCCATCGACTAAATAAGGAGAAGCGGATGGAAGCATTAGGAATGATTGAAACCAAAGGCCTGGTGGCATTAATCGAGGCGTCGGATGCCATGGTTAAAGCGGCCCGCGTAAAATTGGTTGGTTATCAGCAGATAGGGGCCGGTTATGTAACCGCGATCGTCCGCGGGGATGTCGCCGCCTGTAAAGCCGCTACGGATGCCGGAGCTGCTGCTGCAGAGCGTGTAGGTGAACTGGTTGCCGTTCATGTCATCCCGCGTCCGGATGGAGAACTTGAAGACCTGTATCCGATAAAGATGACCGGTAAACTGGATTAGACAGAACCATAAATTTCAAAAACGAATTAAACTAAATTAGGAGCACATATGGAAGCGCTTGGATTGATTGAAACAAAAGGGCTTGTTGGCCTGATAGAAGCATCGGACGCCATGGTTAAAGCTGCCCGGGTAAAACTGGTAGGTTATACACAAATTGGCGCCGGTTATGTAACGGCCATGGTTCGTGGTGATGTTGCCGCATGTAAAGCGGCCACCGACGCCGGGGCTGCTGCTGCGGAGCGGGTTGGTGAATTGGTTGCCGTGCATGTTATCCCCCGTCCTCATGGTGATTTGGAAGATGTTTTCCCTATAAAACTACCAAGCAGCAAAAAATAACCATTCAAAATAAGTGACCCTTATGAGCCTGGAAGATAAAAAAATTAAGGATATTGTGGACGAGGTGGTCAAACGCCTTGAGCACCATGAAGCTCGTGCTACATCCGCGCACCCCGCCGGCATATTTGATACGCTGGATCAGGCCTTCGATGCGGCAAAGGCAGCACAAAAGCAAATCCATAGCCTGGACATACGCAACAAAGCAATTCAGGCTATGCGCGATGCCGCCATCAAACACAGCCAAAAGCTGGCCGAAATGGCTGTAGCCGAAACAGGCATGGGACGTGTGGAAAACAAAATCCAAAAAAATATCATTCAAGCCCAAAAAACACCTGGAACGGAAGATCTGCAACCCATTGCCCTCTCCGGCGACCATGGGTTGACGCTTATCGAACAGGCCGCCTGGGGTGTTGTTGCCTCGGTTACGCCATCCACAAACCCGGCCGCGACGGTCATCAACAATGGCATCAGTTTAGTCGCTGCCGGAAATGCCGTCATTTTTGCCATTCATCCCTCGGCAAAGAAGGTTTCGCAACGTGCCATATCCCTGTTAAACGAAGCGGTTGTTAGCGCGGGCGGGCCGAATAATTTGCTTACCACCGTCGTGGAGCCATCTATAGAAGCGGCCCAGGCCCTGTTTACCTTTCCGGGTATCGACTTGTTGGTTGTCACCGGTGGAGGCGCGGTTGTAAAAGCGGCACGAACTATGACGGATAAACGTCTTATGGCTGCCGGTCCCGGTAACCCACCGGTTGTGGTCGATGAGAGCGCGGATATTGTTCGGGCCGGCAAAGGCATCGTGGACGGCGCCTCTTTTGATAACAACATCATGTGTACCTGCGAAAAAGAGATTGTCGCGGTGGAGGCCATCGCCGATGAACTCAAATCCGAGATGATCAAAAACGGCGCTTATGAACTGACCCCCGAAGAATGTCAAAAGCTGGAAAATGTCATTTTGAAAAAGCACGACAATGGCAAGATGTCGGTCAATCGTGATTTTATTGGACGTGATGCGACCGTGATTGCCAAACAAATCGGTTTAAACCTGCCCGCCACGACCCGGCTTCTTTTTGCCGAAACCGATAAAAATCATCCTTTTGCCCAAAAGGAACTGATGATGCCTATTGTGCCTTTTATACGTGTTCCAGACGCCGATGCGGCCATCGATCTTGGTATCGAACTGGAAAAAGGCAACCGGCACACCGCGATTATGTATTCAAAAAATCTGGATAATCTGGACCGTATGGCCAATGAAATCAATTGCAGCATCTTTGTAAAGAATGGTCCCTGTTATGCCGGTCTTGGTTTTGGCGGCGAGGGCTGGACCTCGATGACCATCACCACCCCAACCGGCGAGGGCGTTACCTCCGCCCGTTCCTTTGTGCGTCTGCGCCGCTGTATCCTGGTGGATAATTTCCGGATTGTATAACTACAGCCTTAAAGATTTCTGTATGAATACATTCAAATAGCAGCATATTGAAAACATAGGCATAAAGGCGACGATCTGGATTTAGAAAACCGCAATCCAACAAAGCCCAAATCCAAAATTATGATATATTAATTCAATCCCATATCACAGCGCTAAAATTTAAAATGTTTGCACACAGCAATGCCTCAACTCTGCTTTGAGCGTTTGCCCATAGTTGGTTCGGAGAATTTGCACTCTCTGGATAATCTATATATATTCACTTACATGAATATAGTCGGGTTCCACTGGGCATACGCAAAATATTGCACCGCAGTTCGCTACCAGATGGCAATACCGGCTATAAAAATTCAATCTTTTTAGAGCTTTGGAGTATCATTCATTGGATCCGATCCATTACTTATAAGTGGAGGTAAAATGAAACAGTTCTTTTTAGCTTTATACATATTCTTTTTTGCTTCATACATTTTTTCAACCGCCCAAACAAATCAAACCACACAAAAAGTTGGCAACCTTACGGTTATTATCACTGGTCTTGAGAATACTAATGGTGACATTCAAATAGGTCTGTTCAATTCAAAAGAAAGCTATAATGGGAAAAAGAAAAAATTTAAAGGTGCGATAATCAAGATAAAAACCAAAGATGTGAAATGGGAATTAAAAGATATCCCGTTTGGGGTTTATGCAATCAAGGCCTTTCACGACGAAAACAGCAATGATAAAATCGATACCAATTTTATTGGAATTCCAACGGAAAGTTACGGTTTTTCCAACAATGTTAAAGGGTTCTTTGGGCCACCTGGTTTTGATAAAGCAAAGTTTAAATTTAATTCTAATCACATGGAAATAAAAATAACCTTGAAATAAAATTTGATGTTTGAATCTGTCAAATCAAAGTTTGGAGGATATTAATAATGGGGATTAAAAAAACGATCATTGCGGGGATATCTTCAGGGTTTATTATGGGGATTACCCTTTTCATTGCAGGCGCCATTTTTTCCAGAATTATTTATGGGCCACAATTTGCCCCCCCGGGAAAATTTGAACCGGAACAATTGAATGCCTGGTATTTTATATGGACAAAACTCGTGATCGGAATATTTTTTGGTATTCTATTCACATTTATTTATGAAGGCTTACCAATTACCAAGAGGCTGAGAAACGGCTTTGCCGGTTTAAAATATGGATTCTTTTTGTGGTTAGTTCTTTCTCTCTGGAATTTGTCGCATCCACTACTCTATGGGTCTATCGATAATAAAGATCAACTATTTTGGCTGCTTTATTCTTTATGTGGATTTTTAGCTTTTGGGTACAGCTTAGGATACATTTATAAAAAATTTAACAAGACCAAACTATCAGACGTACAAAATAAAGAATAGAAACACTACGTTGGATACAGATGGGGCACCGGGCCAGGACACATGGCCTTTGTCTCCCGGATATAGCGGGTTTTTTATTTTGCCCAACAGATATGAGTTGTTTCAGGTTTGTCTTTGCCGGAACTTCGTTGTCGATTTGATCTGCTAACTTAGATGCGCCCGCGTCGTTGCTGCCCGGCCTGATCGTGCTTTGTCAATTGTGTTATAAATGTGAGGCTGTGATTTGAGTAAACTTTTGTTTTTATTTATCTGTCTTATCGCCGTTGAAAATAATTACGCCCAATATATAAGTCCTGGAATCAGACTTGGTTACGACTTTAATTCCCATACGACATTTGAAGTGAAAGTCAGTGTTGGATTGGCTGTTGGGGGAAGCATATATAATATAACGGTGGGGAAAAAGTATTCAATAAACAATAAGGAAACCTATCTTTCGCACAATTATATAGACCTGCAAGCAGGAGATTTTAGTAAGCCTTCCAGCGAAAGCAAGACGCAGCTATTTTATGGCGCTGGTATTGGCATGGTTTTTTATGATACAAACGGAACCCGAAAATATCGTCCGAGAATTACCGTGTTTGCCGGTTATCTTCTATTTACTACTTTCGACTTCTATTTGAATGAGCAGAATAATGTCGAATCGGATTTAGGGCTTCAATTGGTTTTGCCGATACCCTTAGGGGGGATCGATTTTGGTTCGCCCGGAGGATGAGCATATTGATCCTGTCATGCCTGCAACTTTAAATCCCCATCAGCGTACATAAGTGTTCACGTCAGCTAAAACATGGATAAATATGTCGCATGCCCTCTCGGTTTTCCTGATTATTTTTTTCCTGAAAGGATGCCTTATCGCCCAAACGCCGGTGCATCACAATAGCGAAGGATATTTTAACCCCTGGCCCGGCTATGAAGACCGGGGTTTGCTCGATGTTGCCCGCTGGATGCTTTGGGACCGGCTGATAAAGGGTTCGCATAAGGACGACAGCGACAGTGTTCATTTCGAAATGATCCAAAACGATCCGCTGTTTTTGCGCGATAACCGTTCACAGTTTAGCGTTACCTGGGTCGGCCATTCCACTTTGCTTATACAAATGGACGGTCTTAACATTCTCACCGACCCGATCTGGAGCGACCGTGCCTCACCAGTCTCGTTTGCCGGACCGAAACGTTTAACGCCACCCGGACTGCCTTTTGAGCAACTCCCGCAAATCGACGCTGTTATTATTTCACATAATCATTACGACCATCTCGATAAGTCAACTATAGTAAAACTGGCAAAACAAAATACGCATATTACATTTTTTGTCCCGATTGGAGTGGGCGATTTTTTAAAAGATTTGGGTGTGTCACACCATGAAGAACTGGACTGGTGGCAAAGTGTGCGTTTGAATGGTATGGAATTTGTTTGCACCCCGTCACAACATTTTTCCGGCAGAAGCCTTTGGGACCGGAATGAAACCCTGTGGTGTAGCTGGGCCGTAATCGGTACGGAGCATCGTTTTTATTTTGCGGGCGACACCGGTTATTTTCCAGGTTTTAAGGAGATCGGTGAACGTTATGGCCCGTTTGACCTGGCCGCGGTTCCGATTGGCGCTTATCGGCCGCGCTGGTTTATGTCGCCGGTTCATACATCGCCCACGGAGGCGCTGGACGTCTATCGCGATGTACAGGCAAAATATTTTGTTCCCATCCATTGGGGCACCTTTGATCTGGCCGATGAAGCGATGACCGAGCCGCTGGAAATATTGCAAAGGGAGGTTCAAAAAAGAGGGCTTGACACAACCAGCATTAAAATTTTAAAACACGGACAAACCGTTGTACTGGAAAACACCGCGCCCTGATCGACGGAATACAATGTATATGTTCTGCGGGATTATTCATGAAACCAATCCCAGAAAAAAATACTATTATTATCCGTTTGCCAACCCGATGCGCGATAGTTTTTCAGGCTCATCAAGCCAATTGGGCCCTCATAAATTCCGCCATCCAATTTTGCATCATATACACGTATTGCAATTAGGTTCCTGCCGTGCTGCAGTTCACTTTTTTTAATCCGGTATGCCCTAAGTTTTGACCATTCCTGATCCACCCGGATATCCTCAGTATTGCGGAACATGTGTCCCGTTTTGCCGATGAGCCTTCCGTTTAAATACGCCTCATCGATATCATCAATTTTGCCCAATAACAACACAAGATCATCGTCTTGATTTTCTGTATCAAAATCAAAGTGAAGACGATACCAGGCGTATCCGTCATAATTGGGATAACCGGCATGCTCCCAATCCAGGGGCACAATAATTTTGGACCAATGTGAATCATCGTACTCAGGTTCTTTGTAATCTTCGGAATCTCCCGGTTTAAACAACCAGTAACCGGAGAAGGATTTAATAAAGACCGGATTGTTCTGCCTTAAATAAACCCCCAATCTGCCGTCAAGAATTCCACCGGCAAGTTGGTCATCATAAACACGGACCGCCAGAACGTTTTTTTTATTCAATTTTAACAATGAGGCCGGTATATGATAAACGCGCTCCTTTTGATAAGCGGTAATATAGTTTGGTGGGCTTTCACCACTGGCGCCGATCAATTGGCCGTTAAGGTACACTTCGTCCACATCATCGATACGCCCTAAGTGTACATATAAGTTTTCATCGATACGCTTTAATTTAAAACTTTTTCGATACCAGGCATAGCCATCATATCCGGGATATCCTTCATTTTCCCATGCAGACGGGGCAAAAATCGACTCCCAATTGCCATCGTCAAAATCATAATTTTTCCAATTGGGATTATCGCCGATGGAAAAAGCCCATTGCCCGCGCAAATCGATAATACGACGCCATTCATTATTCCCGTCCGCGGCCAATACATGTTGGCCCAACAGAAATATAAGTAATAAAAGTAATCGTCTAATTGTTTTCATCGGTTCTCCTTAAGCGATGAGTTTGTATCCGATTCCATGGATTGTCAATATATGTCTGGGGTGCGACGGCCGGGATTCAATTTTTTGGCGCAGGTGCAGAATAAAATTATCAACGGTCCGTGTGGTAATGGAATCGTCCATGCCCCAGATTTTTAACAACAATTCATCCCGTGTAACATTGCTGTTTTTATGAACCCATAAATATTTAAGCACCTCAAATTCTTTGTGTGTAAGGGTAACCGGCTGTTCTTTGCACCAGGCTTCATAGCTGGAAAACTGAACGGTCAGGTCACCGATAACGACACGCTTCTGCAATTGAGGCAGGGATTCAACCCGCCGCAGGTTGGCCTTGATACGTGAAAGTAATTCCCGTAAGGAAAAGGGCTTGGTGATATAATCATCCGCGCCAAGCTCCAACCCCATTACCTTGTCAATTTCTTCACCCTTTGCCGTGAGCATGAGGATGGGATGAAGAAAACCGTTTTGGCGGGCTTGTCTGCACACATCAAATCCGGATAGCCCCGGCAACATGAGGTCTAAAAGAACAAGGTCAAAATGCTCATTGCAAAGTTTTTCAAGACCTGTTGGGCCGGTGGAAGCCATGCTTACCCGATACCCCTCAAACTCGAGATTATCCTTTAAACCAAGGCGCATTTTTTCCTCATCTTCAACAATCAAAATATGATACATAATTAGTTCCCTTCCTGTGGAAGAAGGACCCTAAAGCAACTGCCCTTGCCAGGAGCGCTGTCCAATTCAATAGAACCCTTGTGATCCTTTATAATATGGGTTACAATTGACAGTCCAAGACCACTGCCCTTGGTGTTATGTACCAGTGCGGATGAATCACGGTAAAATTTTTCAAATATTCTGGAATGGTTCTCCGGGGCAACACCAATCCCTTTATCTCGTATTTCAAAAAATACGAAATCTTTTTTCCTGGCGGTGCGAATAGATATTTCCTTTTGAGAAGAACTATATTTTTTTGCATTGTCAAGTAAATTTATGATGACCTCGGTCAGGGCCGCGTTGTCACCCAGGGTAAAAAGGGGTTTTTCGTAAAGCTGAACGCTAAATTTAAAACCACTCAATTCCAACTGCGGGCGGTAGCGGTCACTGATGGCCGTGACCAGTTGGTTTATATCCAATCGTTTAATATGATAATGTTTTTGCCCTGACTCCATTCTGGAAAAGCTCAAAATACTATTTATCAACTGCGTCAGCCTTTCTGCTTCCTGACTAATATTTTGGTAATATTCCATCCGTTTCGCCTTGTCTTTGACCCGTTCCATTTCGAGCGATTCGGCAAACATCCGGATGGAAGATAAGGGCGTGCGCAATTCATGCGAGACGTTTGATACAAAATCCGATTTCAATTGGGTTAAGCGTATTTCCTTGCGTAGCGTGCGGGCCACAAACCAGGCGCCCAGGATAAGAATAATTTCCATAATGACAATAAGAATCATGTTTTGATAAAAACGAAGATGGCTTACTTCCAGCAGGTTTACGCCTTTAACGCGCATGCCAATATTCAGGTTGGGAAAAATCCAAAGTTTTCGCTTCATAGCCACTTCACTAAGGTTCAAAGCAGAACGTTTGTTGTCCAGGGAACGGCCGTTGTTGTCAAATAAATTTACATCAAACCTGTTCTTTGCAACTTCGGACAGCTTTGGCCAAATGGTGTTTCGGATCATCATGTCCCGATCAAGCGTTATCACAACAACCGATAGACGTTGTTTCTTTTCCAAAATAAAATATAGCATCATATCCTGTTGCGAAACTTTATTTAAAGCGGGCAATACGATGTTTTCCATTTTACGATAGCCCTTCGCACGAAGTTGGATCAGCTTTTCAATATTTAATCGGTTTGCCTTGAGGAGCCTTTCAATATCTTTTATCCTGTGATTGTCAATTACCGGATGGATAGCATCGTCAATTTGATTTTGAAATGAACCGCCGGAATCAAAAAGGGCAATGGCTGTTATGGGGCTCCCGGATTTAAAAAAGGAAGCAAAGGTGGCTTTGTATTGCTCCTGTCCGGTCATTTGTAATAAAAGTTCCAATTTTTGAATTCTGCTTTCTAAATCATTCCATATATGTTGGTTCACGGCAAAAAGCAGGGCGTCCATTTGCTGCTGATAGACATCGGTGATAACCTGCTCATTGTTTTTTAACGATCTGTATTCATAAATCGTAAAAAATACGGCCGGTAAAAAAATCAGCACAAATAATACAAAGATAGTTTTCGGTACTCGTTTTATGGATTTCATGATTTTCCTTTATCAACGGTGTTAATTTCCACATGCAGACCATACAGTTCAATTCTCATGACAATTAATGACATATTTTTACAGTGCCATGACAGCCATGATATGCGCGTTGTTTATAATGTTATCAAACGAAATATAAACAAGGGGTGAGAAAATGCGCGCATATATTTTTATTTTACTTTTTGGGATTTCGGCTTTAGCCGCCCAGTTACCCGAACATCAAAAATCTTTGGCCCAGGCAGAAAAACATTATTTAATCAGCCTAAATCATGCCAATGACGGCGTTGTCCTGAGTACCATCAAAAACATCCTGCTTCTTAAGCTTTTATATCCAAAGAAAGATTATAATGGGATTATCAAAAAGCTGGATGATCTTACCATAAACAGTACAAACCATCTGATTCGTCTAAAAGCATTTTTTGCATCCAACTATCTAAAACATCCCAAGTATGTGACTTTGACAAATCATCCTGAGTATAAAAAAATAATCAGGTATTTTAATTCCCTTGAATACTCAAGTAATGCAGCAAATGGGTATAAACAGGCCTTGGCGCCCCCGGCCCATTAAATTTAAACCCTGCCGATATTGTTTTTGTTATAGATTATGATTGTGGCGATAATGAAAAGTGGCGAAAGATATAGAAACATCATTCCGACGACCCAATGAGGGTTTTGCGCAATGTGCAGATGATGCGAACCGTTTTAGTTTGATTGTTTTTGTGCCTTGGGAAAAGGATTTTCCGGCTGCATCACGAAAAACTATTTTTACCTGTTTACACCAAGACCTGGAAGAGAACCCAAACGAATCCGGCCGCTGTCCCGGTCCAATCCGCTAAAAGGGTCCTGCTTTAAAAGCAGGTTGCCGTCTAAATCGATGTAATCAGTTTGCGGGGCCAATTGTGCCGCGGCGGATATGGCCAGCGAGCTTTCCACCATACAACCCAGCATGATTTGCATCTCCAGCGCGCGTGCGGTGTGCACCATACACATCCCTTCCAGCAATCCACAGGACTTCATCAGCTTGATATTGATCCCATGAAAGGCCCCGGCCAGCCGCGGGATGTCCCGTGCGGTATGGACGGACTCATCGGCAAAAAGGGGCAGGGGCGAGCGTTCCTTTAACCACAGCATATCCGTCAATTGTGCTTCGGGCATGGGTTGTTCCACAAATTCGATATTCTGACCGGCCAGCCATTCGATTTGCCTAAGCGCCTGTTCCTTATCTTTCCAGCCTTCATTGGCGTCCACGCGGATGGGTTTATCGGTCACTTCACGTATGCCCATGATGATCTCACGGTCATTGTCTTTGCCTAACTTGATTTTATAGATGGGCATGTCCGCCGCTTCTTCCACCTTTTTCTGCATATTTTCAATGGTATCGATCCCAATGGAATAGGAAGTTAAGGGCATGCGTGCGGGATCACTGCCAAGGATATGGTGCAGCGGTTGCCCCATAGCCTTACCCAGCCAGTCAAAGATGGCCATATCCAGCGCGGCCACGGCACAATTTTGGTCGGTGATCCGTGCGCGCAGTTGGGGTATCAAGGTGCTGTAATGAAAAAAGGAATGGTGGGCCAGCACATCTTCCACCACGCGGATACGCTGCATGGTTGTGGCGGCGTCTTCTTTATAGCGCACGTTTGGCGCGGCTTCCCCCATGCCGGTGATCCCGTCCTTTTCTAAATAGACAAAAACGTTGTCTTTATAATCGCTTGAATTTCGGGCGATGGTCCAGGTATGCGCAAGATGCAGCCGTTCGGTTTCGACGGAAAGTTTAAAAGGCATGGGGTTCCTCTTCGTTTTTTGGGAAAGCGCTAAAATTAGGGCCGTTGACTTTTTAAGTAAAGGGCTTTTATGAAATATTTTAAAGCGGGGCCCAACCCCAAACCGGTTTTATAACCATTGCTTAAAATGGCTGATATAAGGTGACCGAACGCAGGAAAATCCTTCACGATGTGAGCTCATCATTTGCGTGAAGGCTTACCTTGATACCTGTGTTGGCAGTACAATTAGTTTACACTAAACTTAAATATGCAAGAAAACTTATTCCATTAGGCATTATTTCATAATGTTTATCTTGCCATCTATTTGTCCAATGGTCTGGAGTTCCAAATCCTGCATATGATTCTGTGCCTGGATTATCACTTTCACCTATTAAGCCCCGAGATTCAAGTTTTGTTAATGATGTGATTAAAGTACTAAGCTTATTATGATCATTACTGTTAATTCCAAAGTGTTCAATAATTTTTGTTATTCTAGTTGATATATTTGGTTTGAATAGGTTCAATATTTGAATATCCATTATTGACAAAAAATCTAATGAGTTAATAAAATTTAATTTTGATTCGTGATCTATCTGTTCTGGATTAATTATCGATGAAGTCAACAGTTTAGGAAAGAACTCTCTTTTATCTGGATTCGATGTTTCTTTAGCTAATGAGACACTTTTTTGAATAAGCTCAATAACTTCATCTTGGTTATACTGATTTTCAATTTCATTTAATCTTGATTTTACTTTTGAAAGTTCTGATTCAAATTGTGAGAAGAATTCTTCAATTCTCTTTTTGTAATAATGACTCTCAATTTCATTCCATGCCTGAGCAACAGAAGAAAATACTGGAAATGAAGCCGAAATTGATCTAATTAATCCAATAATTATTTCTTTATGGTCGTCATTCATATTTTATCCATGTACTGCTAATGGCTGCCAATCAAATGTAAAAATGTTGCGGCTATGATTTTTACGATTCCAATATCCTTCTGCAGTTTAATAAATTTCCGTAAAGTTTTTCTGATGCGTTACTTGGTTAAGCCCTTTAATAAACTAACCGGATAAACACTAGCGTGATTGTGTATGGTTTCGTGGCAAACGATAGGAAGCCATGCACTATACCCCTTGTTGTGCTTTCGTGCCTTGTTTTTCGTTTCGTCCATTTTCATTAGTTCGTTTCTCATATTCATCTTCACTCATTACAGCATTATATCGGACACGTCCGTTATAATGTCCGATAAAACCATCCTTGGCATTTATTATTATTATTATAACGGACACAAATATTATTTTGTCTGTTATTTCTTTAAAAAGTATTTAGTTCCTTTCTTTTCTCCTTCCCGTTCTAAAACCCCTTCATTAACAAGTTCATTAAGATGCCTTGAAGCAGTCTTAGTAGAGCCTCCAAACTTGGCAGCATAATCACCGGAAGACACTTTACCCTTTACTCTTAGAAACTCTATAATATCATCTCTGGTAGGTTCCAGTTTAGTTTCAGACCTTTTCCAAAGTTTTACCTGTAAATAAGGCTCATTGTATTCAATGGATGGTTTATTAACCCCCATTATTTCCGAATATTGACGAAGTTCCTCCATTCCAATATTCCGTTTTTCAATGAACTTCATCTGATAAAATACATTGGCAATCTTCGGATTAACGCTAAAGGTCGGTGCTGTAAAATCTTGAAGCTTCTCCAAAGCTATCAGCGGCTTACCAGGACTTTCGATTAATATCTTCTCATCATCAATTTTTATATTGATATTAGCTTGCTCAATTGAATAGTTTCGATGAACAATGGCATTGATAATTACTTCCCGAAGCACCTCGAAGTAAATCTCATTGGTTCCCTTGCGTGTAAATGATGAGCGGTCAATTACCTTTGGGAAGTTGATTTCAAGATATGATTCGATTTTTTCAGGAATCAACACGAGCGGACCATCAAAGTCCAGGATTTTGGGATTGTCTTCATTTTTAGTATTTACTGTAAACTTCACTAATGATTGCGGATACTTTATCTGTGGATTCTTTCCAAACAATAAAATACCCAAACCTGTAGGGTGTGTGGTATTAGTATTCTTGTCAATTCTTAGGAAGTTCCATTTATGCAGCACACTCCTGAAGTCTTTAGAATCAACCGGATAACTTAGTTGTAGTTTTTCTTTGAATTTTTCCAAGGCATCTGTAGAAAAATCTTTTAAGTTGTAATTGTCCAGTGATTTATCCAGTTCGGTGAAGGCGGGTTCTAACTCTTCTTGTTCTGCCAGCTTAGCTCTGTCAGCAGCCTCAGACAAAAATTGCTCATTGGCTCGAAGTATCTCTTCTTGCAAATCCTTATCAAAAAAGTCAATTTCAATTTTATTATCTAACAAATACGCTATTCCATTTCCTTTTACTTTGGGATCGGGGTCCTCTATGCCGATATAAGCCTTTTTGATCCTTGCATTTACAATCCTTTCAGCACACCCCAACTTAGTAATACTTCTTGCTTTGGGGGCACAAGGTTCTAATGTTGCATAAATCACCATGTCATCCAATTTGTCCGTTCTGTGCTTCCGTTCTAATACAGTAAATTCAGCATGGTCGCCTTGCCTTAATTCGCCTCTATAAGCAGTATTAACCAATGTGCCATTTTCTTTTGCCAGCACAGCGCCAACTTTTGGGTCTGCCCTATCTGTGTGTTCAGGAATAGAATCATACATCAATTGAATTGCCAATTCCATTAACTGATGTGGCGTATATTTCTTTCCTATTTCATATTTCTTTTTTGCCATGGCAATTAATTATCTTCTTTAAATTCAGAAGGGTTGGTTTTTTCCGAATGACGCCCAACGTTAAGTATATGAAAAGTAAGCGATTTCTAAGCACAAATCTTTTAACTTACAAGAAAGTTCAAACAGACTACAAACCTTGATATTACTACGGTCTCGCTTATTTTTTACATACATTGTTATGTGCTGGGGTTCATTCTCTTTCATTTTCTCTATCAATTTTCATTGTATCCAAATTTTCTACTTTGTAATACTTCTTTCCACCAACTTTCTCTTTCGATAATTATTTGGTCGTCAGTTGTTGATTTGTAAATATCAAGTATAGAGTATCTGAAATTCTGCTTTATGTGGTCAAAAGTCAATGGTTTTAGCCCAACGTTTCCACCGTGTCCTGTCTTAACGTAAGCTCTCCAACGTCCTAAAATCATATTTTCTCCATATGCCGAACCAACATATTTTTTCCCGTTCGATATGTCTGTCAGCAAATAAACCCCTTTTTGATTTTGAAGAGCTGTTTTCCAATTGTCCTTTTCCCAAACTCTATTCATTTCGTCCCACGATATATTCACTTTTTCATAGCCTGGAAATAAGTCATTGTCAAATGTGTCAGGCAAAATTTGAGAGACTTCACAGTCATTAATTACCGATTCAGCATTTCGAATCATTGTCTGTGCTTTATTATCAAATTTTATAATTAGTCGTCCAAAATACTTTTCATAGTCTGGCAAAGTTTCATATTCATATCCAACACCGTTTTGAATATTCAAATCTTTGGTTATTCTACCAATATGAAACAACAACCACAAATTCTCTTTTGGTTTAATCCTTACTAATCCAACTGTGATTTGTCCGTTTTTATAAGACTTTCTTTTATTGTAATTCCAATATTGACCGTTAAGCATTATTTGTATATCTCCATTCTTAAATATTTCAATTGGATTCCAATTTTGCTCAAACATCAAATTAAATCTGATTTTTACGTTATCTAAATTGTCAATCTTAAGAATATCGTTAATTTTTATGCTATTCATTTTTATATCCGCTTAAAACAGTTCCATGAACCGCCGGGCAAAATTATATACATCGCCGGGCCAGCGGGCGGAAACATAATTGCGGTCTTGCAGGGCAAAGCCCCGTTTTAAGGACCGTGGGCTGTCCCGAAATACCGGTTTGGGACCGGGGACAAAGTTGTTGTCCTCGGCCAACAGGCTTTTTACCTCATCCTCCACCGTCAAACCGGGATAGGTAAGATAGTAGTCGCCCAGCCAAAGCCGGGTCAAATTGTAGGCGGCCAGCTCCTGCGATTTTAACAGGGCGGTTGTCTTGTAATCATAAAGAACGGATTTCCCCGTCGCCGGGTCTTTGCTTCTTGCCGCCAACAAGACACCATGGCAAATGGCGCCGACCGGCTTCCCTTGTTTAAAAAAATCAACGGTTACCCCCTGTAAAACTTCCGACTCCAGATATTCACGGATTCTTTTATCGTGCCCGCCGGGCAAAAGCAGTCCGTCGAAATCCCCGCAACGGAGATCCTTGTACATTAATGGTTGCCGAAACGATTCCATCTTCTCCACCCGGGCATAGGCTTCCACGGCATCCTGCCGGGCCATTAAAAGGGATTTTGTTATCCCCAGCGTTTTACCGGTCAGCATAACCGGGTCCACTGTGGCCTTTTGGCCCTCGGGGGTTGCAAATACAACGGTGAAGCCTTTTTGCGCCTGCAAAAGGGCGGGAATGGCGACTTCGCTGGGATCGCTTCCGTATTTTGCCAGAGGGATTAATAGATTTTTATTGCCCATATTCTCTTTTTTGTTTTTGCGTGGATACGTGTTTTTCTATAAGGGGAAGATGCATTGAATGGATTATTCGTTTGATGCATCGCCGGTTAAAGCTGATTGTCAACCATTCTCAAACCCATAGGCCTTTTCGACCCTGGCGATCCGTACCGTATAGCCCCGGTACCACTCCATTTTCCCCTTGTGCTGTGCTTCAAGATGTGCCGCATGTTCCTTCCAGGCCTTTATCGATTCTAGATCTTTCCAATATGAAACCGTTATTCCAATTTCTTCCCGCGCGGATTCGAGGCCAAAAAAACCCTTTTGCTTCGCGGCAAGGGCCCGCATTTTATCGGCCATCCGGGAATATCCGTTTTCTTTTTCGCTGCGGGTCGATGTAAAAATAACGACGTAGTAAGGCGGAGCCGGGGTTTGGGCAAGCATATTAAATCCTGTGCTGTTTATTCCAAATCATGGTTGGGCGGAATACGCAATTTGGCGCTGATCAGATGCCCCTTGACGTTCACTTCGATATCGATATCAAAATCGGCGACACAATAATGTTTTTTGATATAGGCCAGACCGATACTGTTTTTGGTAAGCGGGTTATAGGCATAACTCGTCAGGGTGCCGATATTTTCATCATCATAAAAGACGTCGAAAGGGGGCTCGGCAAAAAGCTGCTCGCTAAGATCAACGATCATCAGGTATTTTTGTACTTTGTCGTATGTATCCAAACGGGCGATGATTTCCTGACCGGTGTAACAGCCCTTTGTAAAACTCACCGCATGGATAAGACGGGCTTCGTGCGGGTTATATTTCTCAGTCAGCTCACTGCCCCACTCGGGCATACCGCTTTCCACACGCGCAATTTGAAAGGCATGATCCCCGATCAATGAACCGCTGTAGCCACGCAGCTGTTCGGTCAGCCATTTGAATATTTCAATTCCGGGTGTGTTGGGCAACAGAAAATTATAAGCGGGTTGTTTAAAGTTATTGTTCAACAAGGCCGGAAAAACAACGTTCTCCTTTTTTATCCAGATGGTTTCGTCCCGGTCATTGACTTCGTTGCCACATAAATCCTGAACAAAGGCGCGGGAATCCGGCCCGATCAGGGTCAGCCACAAATATTCCGTACTGACGTCTTCAATCTCCACGTCTTCCAATATAATAAAACGATTGATCCAATCCACAAGATGGGTGCACTCGATATAGCTGGAGATAAGCATAAACTGCTCTTCGTAAAAAAGCGCCCGGCAATAGTCGATGATACGTCCCTTGGGCGTACAAAAAACCGTGTCCACCATGCTGCCCATTGCCAAAAGCGCCATATCATTGGTGGAAATACGATTGATCAGGTCGGTGGCGTCCTCCCCGATAAGTTTTATTTTGCACAGATAGCTCCGGTCCAGAAGCGCCACTCTATTTTGTGCCACGTCCAGTTCCTTTAACACATCATCATACACCGCCGGGATATGCCAGCCCCGGACATCGATAAAGCGGGCGTTCATAGATTCGTGGAAATCATTTAAAGGAAGTTTATGCATCTTTGGGTTCTTTTATTTCCAGACGATAGATTATTTTATCATCCAGTATGGATGTCCCGATAATCTCATCCAGATCGTCTGCGGTAACATGACCATACCATACACCATCCGGATAAATGACCATGGAAGCGCCATGTTCACATGCCCCAAGACATCCGGCGCTGTTGATACGGTAGGTTTTGTGTAACCCTTTGGCCGCCATCTTTTTTTTAAGAACGCTTTTGAGCTCCGTTCCGCCTTTGCGTGAACAAGAGCCCTTGGGCGAATCCGCCGGGCGCAGGTTCTCACAGATAAAAATATGTTTTTTGTACCGCGGCATCAATATTTCCTGTCTGTGTTTTCACATCAAAGCACAGATTACTTTTTAAAATGATTTGATGCAATTTATTTATAGACTTTGAAGAATGGTGGTTTGACCGTTTCCCAAATAGATTCCCGGTTTTTTAGAATCGGGTAAACAGCGGTTTTGATTCAAGGCTGTCCGCCCTAATAATTTTTATCTTGCATCCCGTATGGCGTCCAACGTGGCCGGGTTTTCGAGGCTGGATAAATCGCCTGTGGGCAAACCGAGATACACGCTGCGCACAACGCGGCGCATCACCTTGGCGTTACGCGTTTTGGGCAGCGCCCCGATAAAGAGGACGGCCTTCGGTTTTAACGCCTTGCCCAAACCGCCGATGACCCGTTGCGTCAGTTCCGTGCGTAATTCTTCCGAATCTTCCCTGCCTGCTTTTAGCACACAGAAGCCCACCACCTCATTGTCTTTAACCGGGTGCGGCACGGCAATGGCGGCGGATTCCAAAACCGCCGGATGGGCGTTCAGCAGCGATTCCACCTCCGCCGGTCCCAGCCGTTTGCCGGACACCTTGATGGTATCGTCGCTACGCCCCAGGATATACCACAAACCGTCGGCGTCGATGGCCGCAAAATCACCATGATGCCAAATCCCCGGGAAACGCCGCCAGTAACTTTCCAGATAGCGTTCTTCATCGTGCCAAAAACCACGCGTCATACCGATCCACGGCTGACGGATCACCAGCTCACCGACGGCTTCGCGCAGGGGGCCGCCGTTTTCGTCCACCACTTCGGCGGCCATACCGGGCACAGGTCCGGAAAAGGCGCAGGGTTTGAGCGGTTTAAAAAAGTTGCCGCATAAAATGCCGCCGCTGATCTCCGTTCCGCCCGAGTAATTAAAGATCGGCTTGCGGCTTTCCAGCACCTGGCTAAAAAGCCAATTCCAGGAATCCGGGTCCCATGGGCTGCCGGTGGAACCGATCATGCGCAGCGAAGAAAGATCATATTTTTTCACAAAGTCCGTCCCGTGGCTTTGCAGGGCGCGGATAAGCGTGGGGGAAACACCGAGATGGGTGACGCCGTGTTGTTGCACCATTTGCCACAGCCGTCCGGCGTCGGGCACATCCGGCGCGCCGTCGTAAAAAACCATCGAGGCGCCAAGAGTAAGCGCGCCAAACACCTCCCAAGGGCCCATCATCCAGCCCATGTCGGTCATCCAATACAGGGTTTCGCCGCGTTTAAGATCCATGGCATGATGCATATCCTGCGCGCCTTTTAAGGGAAAACCGCAATGGGTATGCACCGCGCCCTTGGGGTTGCCGCTGGTACCGCTGGTGTAAATGATCATGCAGATATCTTCCGCGGAAGTACGTTCGGTTTCGGCCCGGTCGGACATCCCGTCAATAAAGCTTTCCCAGGTCAGGTCGCGGACGGGTATCATCGGGCAAGCGGCGCGTGAGGCGCGTTTGGCAACGATCACCTTTTGCACCTGCGGGCAGGATTTTAAGGCCTCGTCCAGCATTTCCTTCATCGGGATAATTTTGCCCCGGCGGAAAAAGCCATCGGCGCTGAAAACCGCTTTTGCCCCGCCATCCTGCAGCCGGGAGGCGATGGCCGCGGCGCCGTATCCGCTGAACAGCGGCAGGATAACAGCACCGATTTTAACCACGGCGAGAAAAGCAATGGCCAATTCCGGGACCATGGGCATGTACAACCCCACCGCATCCCCTTTGCCTATGCCCAGCGCGCGCAAACCGTTGGCGCAGCGGTTTACTTCCCGGTACAGCTCGCGGTAGGTATAGCTGCGGGTGGCGCCTTCCTCGGCCTCGTATTTTAACGCGGGGGTGTTGGCCACGGACGTCTTTTGCCATTTATCGAGACAGTTATGCACGATGTTCATTTCAGCCTCTACGCACCAGCGGGGGAACTCAGGGCCGTCGCTCTGGTCAACGATTTGTCGATAAGGTTTGTAAAATTCGATCCCCATGTCTTGCAGGGCGGCATCCCAAAACCAGGCGATATCCTCAATACTCTTTTGATACAAGGTGTCATAATCCCCGATGCCCCAACGATCCATAAATTTTTGCAGATTGCTTTCGGCGATCCATTGCGGATTGGGCTGCCAAACCGTTTTCTGTCCAAAGGGAAAAAGTTTTTCCTGTTTGCTCATGGTGGCTATCCTGTTCCTGAAATATTTGCTGTTAAGATACAATCTTCCTTTTGTTGCTTCGTTGTTCCTTTTTCGATATTCGGCGTTTATTTAAAATAGAATGTTTTAGAACCAGCGGGAAAGATTCCTCGCCGCAAATTCAAATGGAACTATAATCCTTGATAGGCGGCTCGGAATGACGGTTCAACTTTGTACTTTGTACTTCCTTTTACCTTTTATCTTTTTCCTTTTGCCATATTTCCTACTTCCCACTTCCCACTTCCTACTTCCTACTTCCTCCTTCCTTCTTCCCTAAACACTTTCCGTTCCAGTGTAAAACGTTCGCCGAGTTTGGTGTATTCCGCCCCGGCAAGACGCCCGATGGGTTTTAACCGACCCGTATCGATCCGGCCATGGCTGAGCAGATGATCTGCCACATGAAACATAACGATTTCGCCGATCACCAAAAATCCGCCCCCGGCCTGGGGTTTGCCGATTTCGACAATCTGCATCTTTTTACATTCAAAGGAAATGGGGGATTCTTTGATCAGCGGCGGGGCGACAACACTGGCCGGAGAGGGCGTTAAACCCGTCATTTCAAACTCATCGATCTCCGGCGGGAACTCCGTGGCGCATTCGTTCATCTGCGCGGCAATGTCCTCGGTGACAATATTGATCACAAATTCACCGTTGGCCTTTATGTTGAGCAGCGTATCCTTTGGCGCGCCGTCCGTTCCACGCCGGGTGGGCGAAAAACAGATCGTCGGCGGATCGGAGGTGATCCCGGTGAAAAAGGAAAAAGGCGCCAGGTTGTGAATGCCTTCGGGCGAAATCGTCGATACAAAAGCGATGGGCCGCGGCAGGATGCTGCCGATCATCAGTTTGTAATTATCTTTGAAAGTTTGTTTTTTCGGATCGATGCGCATTAAAGTACCTTTCTAAATGGGATAAGCAATTTTAATTTTTAATGTTTACAATTTTAAACCGTCCAGGTAACAATTTTATAGATTTATACCGAACGGTTTAATTTTAAATTTATGTATCTCTGCCAACGGTTGCTATAAACCAGAGGACAGGGCATATTCTAAACTAAGACTACCGGCTGTTTGCCGATATACGTTTTGCCCAAGCAGATGGCTGTCACGCAGCTGTAGTAAAACCGACCAGTCGCTGATTTTAAACCGAACACCCCCGGAAATAAAAGAGAGTTCTTTTTCTGCGACGGGGCCCGCATATATATTTTCACGTGTGGAGCGATAAAAACCAAGGTTAAGGCCATCGATCAGGGGCTGGATAGAAGTGGGGGTATAAATCATGCCAACGGAAAATGCCGTTCTGTTTTTATAATTCGATCCGCTGACATACTCCCACAGATAATAATTATACGTGGCCGATACGCTCAGGTTATTCGTAGCCTTTAGGTTAAAACCGCCACGCAGGACGTCCGGTTGCCTGAAAACTATTTTTGCATCCAGATTATTTTCCGTTTGATTTTCAAATTGTAGACCGGATATTTTGAATTTGCCGGAAAGCGCCATGCCCTTTTCAAAAACGATCCCCAGACCGTATCGACAGCTATCCATACTGTAAAAAGAACCGATGCTCCAGTTGATTCCCGGGACGAAAGCATTGCCTTCCGCGCGCCAAAACGTATCATGTTTTTTTAGGAAATTTTCCCTGATTGAAACCCCAAGGACCAGTTGGTCGTTGCCGACAAGATTGGGTTCAAGGCGGTACGCGCCAAGCGCTGAAACCGTGTAAATATTGGTTTCGGAAATGGGACGATACGTTTCACCGGTGCCCTCCGGGTGCTGTATGGTTATAACGGGTATTTCACCAAAATCGATCCGCGTGGAATAACTGCGTTGATAGGCCAATCCAAAACGAAATCCCTTCCAGGGGGCGACAAGCGCCGCCGCCGCAGGAAGAATACCGTAAGTGGTTTGGGTCGTCACGTTTTCAAGGATCGGGCTATGCAAAGCCGACGCCTGATTCAAACGGAGCCCGGCACGGATTGATTTAAAACCAAAAAGCGCGGCGGGATTGGCCAGACCGATATCGGCCACCGGACTCAGCCCCATGTGGGCAAAATTTAGGCTGTTGGCGCCGCTGATTTGAATACCTGCCTGATTAACAGGTTCCATCGGATGAAACCGTCCGGTATCGCCGGCAAACAAAACACCGATACAGCCAAAAATAAGCAACAGGTATAAAAGCGTTTTCATTTTTTTCCTTTTATTTATCGAGCCAGCTATAGGGGTAATGGGCATCGTCCACCGCATCGGCATCGGCGGTGAGGTTAAGCGGACGAAAGGTATCCAGCATCACCGCGTATTCCATCGTTTCCTTTTTACCGATCGAGCCTTCGTATTTACCCGGCTGCGGGCCATGGGGCAATCCCGCCGGATGAAGGGTGACCGAGCCGTCGGAAACGCCTGTGCGGCTCATAAAATCACCTTCCACATAATAGAGCACCTCGTCGCTGTCCACATTGCTGTGGGCATAGGGCGCGGGGATGGACCGTTCATGATAATCGAACAGCCGGGGGCAAAAGGAACAGATCACAAAACCCGGTCCGTCAAAAGTTTGATGTACGGGCGGTGGCTGGTGCACCTTGCCCGTTATGGGCATAAAGTCCCGGATGTTGAAAATCCAGGGATAAAAATAGCCGTCCCAGCCCACGATATCAAAAGGATGATGGGCCAGTGTGTATGCCTGCATCCCACGGAAAGAGCGCACCAGGATGGGAAAGTCGCCCGCTTCGTCCTTTGGCGCCACAAAATCCGGCACGCGGATATCCCGCTCGCAAAAAGGGGCGTGTTCCAGCAACTGTCCGTGTTTGTTCAGATAGCGCGCGGGTGGGGTAATTTCGCCCGCCGCCTCCATGATCAGGTAACGCGGGACCTCGTCCGCGTCGTGTTCCAGTTGGCAGAGGGACCCACCGGGGATAATGATATAATCACCGGGGCCAAAGGGCAAATCGCCAAATAAACTATGCAGCACGCCCCGGCCCTTATGGACAAAGATCAATTCGTAGGCGTGGGCGTTGCGGTAAAAAAAGGCGCCCTGTTCGGTCGGCGCGCAAACGGCCATGCTGACCTCGTTGTTATAGGCCAGCACACGACGGCCGCTGACCCAGTTTCCGCGCGGTTCAAATTTAAAGGTTTCCAAATGGCGGTGGCGGTGCACTTCGACAGTCGGTTGCCGCGTTTGCAGCGGCGTAAGCGCCCCGACTTTTTTAACCCGCGTGGGCGGATGGATATGATAAACATTGGAGGAAACATCGGAGAAGCCTTCCCGCCCGATGAGTTCTTCGTAGCGCAGTTCCCCGTTGGGGTCGCGTAATTGTATGTGCCGTTTTCCTGGAAGCGTTCCTTGTTTTTGATAAAATGGCATGATCATCTTCCTTTTTTTGGATGAGGGGACAGGCAAATTGTTTGATGGAAAAGCTTACGTTTTGGGGCGTTCATTTTCAAGGGATAATTGCGGCTTCTTACGGAAGGGAAAGCAAAAGAGGGGGTTTTTAAAAGGGGCGAGGATTAAATAATATCTTTTCACTTTAAAATTTGACGGGCGTTTCCCCGTTTTTATTCGTTATAACGCTTTTCGACTTCATCAACCCATGCCCGTTTCTGGCGGGTTAATTGCCGGAGGTCATCTTCGGGCTTATTTAGTAAATCCAAGAGATTCTGCCCCTTATTTTATCGGGAAAAATATAAAGCAATAAATGTATTTTTAAATTGGGCCCGGAAATGGCAAGAAGCGCCAGAAGCAAATCTTGAAAATATATTGTTGGAGCATTTATTTTTAAGTATTTTGTATGGGGATCGAAAGATAAAATAGATATATTTTAAAAATACCAGGTGGTTATATGAAAATATCTTTACTAAAACAAATTCTAAGTCCACCGTTATTTACAAATGAATCAAAGATACGCATTGCATACTTTCTTAACCGGATGGTATTTAGTTTTTATCAGCTTATCTCTGTATTGCAAAACACTATTAACTCAGTCATTTTAAAATATTCCAGGTTTTCGATAAACTCATATAAAACGATTCTTCTATCTGTATTACTTTCTACTCTTGTTAGCACAAATGTATTTGCGCAGGACGAAAAAATCAGATTACCTAAAACCGGGAATGTTGCAAGAGTAGCTGTTCGTTCTCATAGCGGTGTTGAAGCGGCAATAAAAAAATGGTCGGCAACTATTGATTATCTCAGCCATTCTGTTGATGGCTATACATTTCAAATGGTACCGCTTTTAACTTTTGAGGAAATGCGCAATGTTGTTAAAAACAATGAAGTAGAATTTGTTTTAACAAATCCGACCGCCTATATCGATCTTAGCGTTAAATATAAAGTTGCCAGAATTGCTACCCTGATTAATGGAAGGGATAAAAATGGACATACGGAGTTTGGCGGGGTTGTTTTTACAAAGGCTGATAGAGATGATATTAATTTACTTAGTGATGTAAAAGGTAAATCAATTATGGGCGTCCATAAAGAAGCTTTCGGCGGATGGCGTATGGCATACCGGGAACTCCTGGAAATTGGTATCAATCCGTTTGACGATTGTTCCGAGGTTCTCTTTTCCCCTGGCGGCACTCAGCAAGAGATTGCATATAATGTGTTGCAGGGGAAGGTGGATATAGGAACTGTAAGGACAGGTATTCTTGAAAACCTGGAAAAGAAGGGGGAAATTGATTTACGAAATATAAAAGTAATTCAACCTAAAGCTGATAATTTCCCCCTGCCTCACACAACAAGACTTTATCCGGAGTGGCCGTTTTCCGTTACTGAAAATACGGATGAACAATTAGCCAGAAAAGTATCCATTGCACTTCTGCAAATGGAAAAGGAAAATCCGGCAGCTGAAAATGGTGGCTATACAGGTTGGAAGGTTCCTCTCAGCTATAATCAGGTTTTGTTGCTTTTAAAAGGATTAAAAATCTCTCCGTTCGAAGATTACGGTAAAATTACTACAGCTGAATATCTTAAGCAGAACTGGCTTTGGTTTTTACTTGTGTGTATCGCTGTGTTGGGTCTTTTTCTTATTATACTCTTTGTAATAAAAATAAATCGGAAATTGAATATAAGAACAGCAGAACTGGAGGAAGCAAGGGACGGGCTCGATCAAAAAGTCAAAGAGCAAACCGTTGAGTTGGTAATAGAAATTGAAGAACGTAAACGGGCAGAGGAAAAACTAAATAAATCCAACCGATTATACGCCACCCTGAGCCAGCTTAACCAGGCCATCGTACGAGAACGTGATAAACAAAAATTATTTCAGGAAATTTGCAATATCGCTGTCGAATTCGGCAAGTTCAGATTAGCATGGATAGGATTAGTTGATGAAGAAAATAAATTAGTTAACCCGGTTGCTTTTAGCGGAGAAGGCTCCGATTATCTGCAAAATATTACAATATCTCTAAACAATGATGTTAGTGGAAAAGGACCAACCAGCAGATCGATCCGCGAGGGAAAGAGTATCGTCTTTAATGATCTTGAAAACAACCCGGATTTTTTACCCTGGATCAAACAGGCTCTTGAAAAGAAATACCGTTCTTCTGCCGCTTTCCCCCTTAGATTAAATAATAACGTTATTGGGGCTTTCAATGTGTATGCGGTTGAACCCTTTTTCTTTGATAAAGATGAGACAAATCTGCTCGAAGAAGCAGCTATGGATATTTCTTTTGCTTTAGAAAAGTTTGAACAAGAGGATAATCGTCGCCAGACAGAAAAGAAATTAGCTGAATCAGAAGAAAAATTTCGAATTTTATACAACAATTCTCCGGATATGTATGTTTCAGTTTCAGCTGATGACGCCAGCATCCTGTTTTGCAACGAGACGCTTTTAAATAAAACAGGCTATTCGAGAGAAGAAATTATCGGCGCTCCTGTTTTTAAAATGTACCATGAAGATTGTCTGGACGAGGTGGAAAAAACATTTCAACAATTCGTTGGAACCGGCGTAATTCAGGATAAAAAATTAATTATAAAAAGAAAAGACGGCAGCAAGATAGACGTGAGCCTCAATGTCGAAGCGATTAGAGACGAAACTGGTAAAATACTATATTCCATATCTTCCTGGAGGGATATTACCGAACGTAAGCGGACGGAAAGAGCTTTAAAGGTTAGTGAAGGAAGGCTTGGAACATTATTGAGCAATCTTCCGGGTATGGCTTATCAATGTAAAAACGATGAAAACTGGACAATGTTATTTGTTAATGACGCCTGCGAACAGCTTACCGGATACAAACCGGAGCAGCTTGTATCCAACAGAGATATTTCTTATTACGAACTGATCCACCCAGATGACCGGGTATTTGTCAGTAGGCAAGTTAAAGATGCTTTAAATGCCGGAAAGCATTTTGAGCTGGAGTATCGTATTATTTCGGCGGACGGCAAAGAGAAGTGGGTGTGGGAACGGGGAGTTCAAACTACTTCACCTGATTATAGCTCTAAACTATTGGAAGGTGTAATACATGACGTCACAAATCGTAAGCAGGCCGAAGAAGCCTTAAAGAGAAGTAAAGAAAGATTGGTAACGTCTAATAAAGAATTACGGCTTCACATGGATAAGATTATAGCTATCCATAGAGCCGGACAACGTTTGCAAATGTTAAAAAATCCCGAAACTCTGGCGCAGGAGATTATAACTGTACTGGAAGAAATACTCAAATATAAATATGGAGCCGTCTTATTGATTGATGAATCGGACGGCAAATTGCTTCCATTTGCGATAAGCGACCAGGGGAAGGGACAAACATTCCTGCAGTGGGATAAAGCCTATATCGCTTCACAAAATATTAAACCTGGAACAGGAATCGTTGGCTGGGTAGCACAGTACGGAGAATCTGTCAGATTAGGGGATATCAGACAAGATCCACGATATTTTCCCATGAGGAATGATATCCGTTCAGAATTATGCGTTCCACTTATAGTAAATGAAAAAAATATTGGGGTTGTTAATATTGAAACATCGAAGATTAATGCATATACGGAAATAGATCAACTTGTTCTTGAAACGATAGCGTCACAGATAGCAATTTCTATTCAGAATTCATCCATGTATAAACAAATAAAAGAATACTCGCTTGAATTGGAACAAAACATCACTGAGCGCAGGCAGGCAGAGAAAGAAATCGAGCGCAACTATAAAGAACAGACCACATTACTAAGAGTTAGCCAAAAACTTGTTGGACAGATTGATCTGGAAAATCTACTGCAAAAGATACCAACATTTCTGGTAGAAACTATCTCCGAAGCTGAAGCAGCCTCCGTTTGGCTTTATGATGAAGATCAGGATGTGGTGACGCCAACAGCCTGGATCGGCCATGATGATATGGAAATGGCTGGTTTAACAGTATCGTCAGATACCAGCCTGGTAGGGCTTATCTGTCGTACAGGAACAACCAGGAATATCATCGACACTTCATCTGAATCAAGTTTCGAGCCGCTTGGAAAACCTGTCCTGGATGCTGTAAAGTCTGTTGTGGGTGTCCCATTGATTGCGGAAAACAAACTATTTGGTGTAATCTTTGCTGATAACTTGTCTATGACACATGCGTTCGATGACAATGCTGTCCGACTGCTTCAATCCCTGTCAAACCAGCTGGCGCTGGCGATTAAAAATGCACGACTTTACGAAGCCCGAATTAAATCGGAGAATATTTTAAGAGAATCCCGAGAACAGTTACGGACTCTGGCATCTCATCTTCAATCGGTCCGGGAAGAAGAGAGAACGGCAATTGCAAGAGAGATTCACGATGAGTTGGGACAGATCTTAACCGTTCTGAAAATGGATCTATCCTTGATGGGCCGGGATTTGAATGATGAAACGGGAGCCCCAAATACTGCCGCTTTGTTGGATGAAATAAAATCAATGACCGGGCTTATCGATAAAACTATTCAGCAAGTAAGAAAATTAATTACAGAATTGAGGCCAGAAGTGCTGGATAATCTGGGATTGATCGCCGCCCTGGAATGGCAAAACCAGGAATTTCAATCACACAGCAAGATAAAATGTAAATTTGAAACAAGTGTTGAAAACATTGATATCAGCAGTGAACGGGCAATTGCAATTTTCAGAATATTTCAGGAAGCATTAACGAATATTATGCGCCACGCTCAGGCCAGCCTTGCAACAGTAAATATATATGAAAAAGATAATAATATTTTCCTTAATATTACAGATAATGGTATTGGCATTGATACCAATTTAAAGGGAAATAAAAACACGTTCGGTTTGCTGGGTATGCAGGAACGGGCTACGATTTTTGGCGGTGAAGTTATAGTTGAGAGTAGCATGGGCAAAGGGACTTCTATAACGGTTAGGATTCCCATAAAATCTGAATAATTATACATTCTTGGGGATAAAATTATGATAAAAATTCTTATTGCAGATGATCACTACCTTATCCGTGAAGGTTTTAAAAAATATATTGATCGTGAACTGGATATGTCTGTAGTTGGTGAAGCCGAAAATGCCGCCGAGGTACATGCATTTTTAAATACTAAAGAATGTGATGTAATCGTGCTGGATATAAATATGCCCGGTAAAAGCGGTTTGGATTTATTAGCCGAATTAAAGGGCATGAGTATAAAAAGTAAAATACTCATTCTGAGTATGCATCCTGAAGACCGTTTTGCCGTTCGGGCATTAAAGCTTGGCGCCTCTGGTTATATCACAAAAGAAAGCGCCCCGGATGAACTGATTAAGGCAATCCATAAAGTACATCAAGGAAGAAAATACGTAAGCAGCGCACTGGCTGAAAAACTTGCTTTTGATATCGGTATTGATTCCGATAAATCACTTCATGAAAAGCTGTCCGACCGGGAATTTCAGATATTGCAAATGATAGGTATGGGAAATACAATCACAATGATTGCCGAAGAACTCTCCTTAAGTCAGAGCACAGTAAATACATATCGTCAGCGTATCCTTGAAAAAATGAATATGCACTCCAACGCAGAACTTATCCGCTACGCAATAAAAAACAATTTGGTTGATTAAAACACGCATAAAAAACGGTTCTATTATAATTGTTTTTTAATCCCGAAAGTATGAATATATCAGTAAGAATATCCATTTCCATAATACCTAACTATGTCGTAAAATAAGTGACAGTATTTTCATGTATACTGCGACAGCAACTAATAGATTTTCTCTTATATTAAATAAAAGCATAAATGCTTTTATTGCAATAGAAATTATCATGTTATTTCAATTTGAAACAAATAATATGAAACTACTTTTAGTTGATGATTTTAACAAAGTTAGAAATTCTCTTAAAAAACTATTATCCCCAATAAAGGGGTTGGAAATTGCCGGTGAAGCAAAAAATGCAGCCGAAGCGATTGATAAAACAAAAAAACTGAAACCGGACGTTATTATATTAGATATCAGTATGCCTAACGGAAACGGCTTCGAAGTTTTAAAAGAGATAAAAAAAATTCGGTCAGCCACAAAAGTCATTTTGCTTACAAATTTCGCTACAGAACAATTCCGCAAAAAAGGCTTTGAATTAGGAGCGGATTATTTTTTTGACAAATCTACTGAATTTGAAAAAGTAGTTGACACTGTAACCCTGCTAAAAACATCCTGATAAACTTATCTGTTTTGTCGCAATAAATGTGACAAAAGTAGTAAAATTCATTACATCTGCTATCCCCCAAATATGACATAAAAATCACAATAAACACGATACCCAACAAGAATTTACTTTCCGATATTTCAACTGAGAACAAAAAGTAAAGGTTTATTATGAAAATTTTAATTGTTGAAAAATCATTTCGGATCAGGAAACGTCTTATCAGGTTGCTTTCATATATTGGTGGGATAGATACAATTTCGGTAACTGCAATTTCTGAAGAAATGCTAGATCATCTTTCCAAATCATCTTACGATTTAATAATTGCAGATGTTTCTGCTATGGATATCATTACTCTTAACAGTATTTCTAAAATAAAAAACAAATATCATATAAAGCTATTAATTGTATTGGCAGATTTTTATTCCCCTCAAATAAAAGAGATATATTTGGAATATGGGATTGATTATTTTCTGGATAAGACAAATGAATATGAAAAATTAGTTCAGATAATAGAAAACGCAGTCAAAAAAAACATCGTAATATAGTAATTGAATAAACCTTTAGCTTAACGGATCACGAATGGATTCCTGAAGAATTTTCATTCAATTTTGGAGCATGTTTTGGCACGAATATTAGTAATTGATGATGAAGAAAGTATCTGTAACTTGTTTAAAAAGTTATTAACGGGCGCTGGTTATGAAGTATTGACTGCTTTGAATGGAAAAGAAGCAATTGACTTATGTAATGAGATTTTTTTTGATTTGATAATTACCGATATTTTTATGCCCGAAGTGGATGGCCTGGAATTTATCAGAGAGATACGTAGTAGCAGACCATCTGCTAAAATAATTGCAATATCAGGTGGCAGTCCACGTATAAACAGCGATTATCTTAAAGTAGCTATTTTAATGGGCGCCGATTATTCGTTTCATAAACCATTTAATAATGAAAAAATTTTAACAACAGTTAATAATATTTTGACTCACGATCTGAAATGAAAATGTGTCTTAAAAATGATATTGGGAACAAAAGAATGAACGATTATAATAAAACTAAAATCCAGCTTGTCAAAGAATTACAGAAATTGCGTAAAAATGATGATTTAAGCTCACTTCTATTAGATAGTCTGCCACACCCTACAATGCTTATAAATAAGCAAAGAATAGTATTAACCGCTAATACGATTGCACGGGAGATGGGCGTTGACACAGGTGATTACTGCTGGAGGCAGTTTGGAAAATGTGAATCTCTTTCTGCTAAGAATAAAAAATTGGCTGAATTCGATCCGCATACACCGGGCATTCAGTGCACTTTTTGCCAGACAGATGACTTGTTTAAAGGTAAAGATTGGATTCAGCGTAATTCAAATGTCGAATCTTTTGGCAGACAATGGGATATCTATTGGGTAAAGCTCAATAGCAATATTTTTCTTCATTACGCCATTGACATTACTGAGCATGTAAAATTGGATAGTGAAAAAACAATGCTTGCCTATGCCATCAAAAGCATCCGCGAATGTGTAAGCGTTACGGATACTGATGATAAGATTATTTTTGTAAATGATGCCTTTCTTAAAACCTACGGTTATGAACGAAGTGAACTCATTGGTAAATCAATGGATATAGTCAAATCAGCCAATAATCCACCGGAGATACTTCGTGAGATTCTTCCCAAAACATTACAGGGTGGCTGGACAGGCGAAATTATAAATAGAAAAAAGGATGGCAGCGAGTTCCCGGTTTCACTTTCCACCTCTGTTATTCATAGAAACAATGGTCATCCTGATGCATTGATCGGAGTGGCCATTGACATCACTCAGCGAAGAGAACTTGAGACTCTTTTACAACAGTCGCAAAAGCTGGAAGCCATCGGCCAATTAGCTGGAGGAGTGGCTCATGATTTTAACAATCTGCTCACGATAATTAACGGCTATAGTTCAATTTTATTAAGCGAACTGTGTGAAGATGATGAAATTTACAATGATATTAAGCAAATCCATATGGCCGGTCTGCGCGCAGGTTCACTGACCGAGCAACTGTTAGCTTTCAGCCGGAAACAGATTATCAAACCGGATGTTCTCAATCTGAATCTTATTGTTAAGGAAAACAAAAAAATGTTACAACGTCTCATCGGCGAAGATATTGTAATACAATTGCATTTGGATGAAAACATCGGCTACACAAAAGCAGATTCCGGACAAATTAATCAAATTATTATGAACTTGTCAGTGAATGCCCGTGACGCCATGCCTGATGGTGGCCAATTAACCATCGAAACAAAGAACCAGGAAATTGATGCCGAGTATAGTGCCCGATATTTAAAGGCTAAACCCGGAAAATATATTGTGCTATCCATAAGCGACAATGGCGTTGGAATGGATAAACAAACAAAATCGCGGATTTTTGAACCGTTTTTTACTACAAAGGAAATCGGTAAAGGAACTGGTTTGGGCCTCGCAACAGTTTACGGCATTGTTAAACAAAATGGTGGGTATGTTTCGGTTTATAGTGAACCCGGCAATGGAACTACTTTCAATATCTACCTACCCCAAATAGAAGAAGATTTCATCGTTATAAAGCAAAAAAAATCTTCTCTTGAAACATTACATGGTACAGAAACAGTCCTTTTAGTTGAGGATGAATTTGAAGTACGCCAGTTAGCAGCAGAAATATTGCAAAATGCTGGTTATCGGGTACTTAAAGCCTCACATGGTAAGGAAGCTATCGAAGTTATAAAAAATTATAATGCCAAAGTTCATCTTTTGATATCCGATGTTATCATGCCGGAAATGAACGGGAAAAAACTTGCGGATAATTTACTAAATCAATATTCTGACTTTAAGGTTATTTTCATCTCCGGTTACACAGGTGAAGCTATATCCCGCTCGGGGATATTAAAAAAGGGGACAATTTTCTTACAAAAGCCCTTTTCACCACATGCTTTGTTACAGCTGGTACGAGAGACGCTGGATAGTAGGTAAAAGTAGCCTTCAACTTAATTGATGTCTAATTCTGCAACGAAGTATACAAGGGTGTAAGCTTTTTAAAACACTGTCTTCCCAAGGCAACGGAAATCCCATCCTATCCCAACGGGTTAAATCCTTCCTTGTCAATTCCCGACCCTTACCGTTTACCCATCCTACTTCTTAGCAAACAGTTCCTTTGCCACCCGCCGGTAAGCGTCGCGGAACGGTACGCCCTGCTCCACCAATCGATACGCCTTTTCGGTGGCGAACAACTCGTCGCTCATTTGCCTGGCCGCCTTATCCGCATCCACCTTTATCCCGTCGATGAGCAGGGTCATGATACTCAGGCAATCTGCGGTGATGGTGATGCCTTTTAGCGCCGGTTCCTTGGTTAACTGGGCATCGCGGTGATAGCCTGTGATCAGATTGGCCATCAGGTTCTTGAGCTGGCTTTCCAATCCGTTGATAACGTGGTATTTGGCGCGTACCAGTTCCAGCACATCGGGGTTCATTTTTTGTGGCATGATCGAGCTGCCGGTGCAAAAGGTGGCGGGCAGATCAAAAAAGCCCCAATCGGGCATGCTGAACAGGATCAGGTCCGATGCGCAGCGGTTCAGGTCGAACAGCACCTGGCTAAACAGATGCAGCATGGAGCTTTCAAATTTGCCGCGGCTAAGCTGCGTGTAAACGGGATTTTGTTGTACCCTTTCGAAGCCCAACTCGTCTGCTACAAATTGCCGGTCCAGATTGAGGGTGGTGCCGTAACCGGCGGCCGTCCCCAACGGTGACTGATTGATAAGCTTCCGCACGGTTTTTAACAGAAGCCGGTTATCCTGCCCGGCGTCGATAAAGGCCCCGGCCCACAGGGCAACGGTCGATGGCATGGCTTTACGGGTGTGCGTAAATCCAGGGATGGCAACAGAACCGTCCCGCTTTGCCAACTCTTTAAAAGCCCCGATTAGCTGTTTTACCCCTTCGTCCATTTGATCAAGGGCATCACGGTAAAGCAGCCGCAGGGCGGTAAGCACCTGATCGTTACGGGACCTTCCGGTATGGATTTTTTTGCCCACTTCACCAAGATGTTTGGTCAGGTAATTTTCGATGGCCGTATGGCAATCCTCGTCACTTTGGCGGATTTCAAATTTACCGGCCTTGTCAAGATCGATAATCTCCTGCAAACCCTGTACAAGCAAGTCGCGTTCATCCGCGCTGAGGATACCTATTTTATGCAGCATCCGGGCGTGTGCCGCGGAGGCCCGGCAATCGTAGCGCAGTAATTCCCTGTCCAGCAGGTAATCGTTGCCCACTGTAAAGCGTTCGACCCGTTCATCCGGTTTGATATCTTTTTGCCATAATTTCATTCGCTATTTTTCCTCATGTAGGGTAGCAGCCCGCGTCCTGGGATAAAATAAACTGGGTCCTTACCCTTCGCGCCAATCGTAGGGATTGGTTTTGTTCAACACAATATTATGGGCCTTAAGCCGCAAGGCGTTGATGTTGATAAATCCCCGCGCGTCCTGTTGGTTGTAACCGCCTTCCACCTCCATGCTGGATTGTTCCTGGTTGTAAAGCGAGGTGTGCGATTCCCGGGCGAGAACATAGGCATTGCCCTTATACAGGGAGAGCGTCACCTTACCGTCGATGGCCTCCTGACTTTTGGCAAAGGCGCTGAAAATAAAATCCATTTCCGGCGAATACCAAAATCCGTTGTAGATCAGTTCGGAAAACTTGGGCCCAAGCATGTTGCGCAGACGCATCACTTCCTTGTCCATGGCGATGGCCTCCAGGTCCTGGTGCGCCTTCCACAGGATGGTGCCGCCGGGTGTTTCGTAGATGCCGCGGGATTTGATGCCCACAAAACGGTTTTCCACGATGTCGATACGGCCGATGCCGTTTTGGCTGCCCAATTCGTTCAGGTACATAAACAGCTCCAGCGGATCGGTCTTTACCGTGTTGTCGGCGGTATTGGTAACCTTTACCGGATTGCCGTCCTTAAATTCGATTTCGATAACGGTTTCTTTATCGGGCGCTGCCTGGGGCGATTTTGTCATACTGTAGATATCTTCCGGCGCCACAAAAGCGGGGTCTTCCAGGATACCGGCCTCATGACTGATATGGAACAGGTTTTCATCCTCGCTGTAGGGTTTTTTCAGGGTCGCTTTTACCGGGATGTTTTCGGCCTCGGCATAGGCGATCATGTCGCTGCGACCCTTAAATTGTTCCAGGAACCCCGGGTCTTTCCATGGGGAGATAATGCGGACTTCCGGGTTGAGGGCGTAGTAGGTCAGTTCGAAACGCACCTGGTCGTTCCCCTTGCCGGTAGCGCCGTGCGAGACATAGGGCGTGTTTTCCATAGCGGCGATTTCAATCTGGCGTTTGGCGATGAGCGGGCGCGCCAGCGAAGTGCCCAGCAGATAACGGCCTTCGTAAATGGCATTGGCCTGCGCCGCCGGAAAGATGAAATCGGTTACGAATTCATGGCGTAAATCTTCCACATAGGTTTTGGAAGCGCCGGTTTTTCGCGCCTTTTCGCGCACCAGATCAAAATCTTCACGTTGACCCACATTGGCCACATAGCAAATAACGTCATAGCCCTTATTGAGCAACCATTTTAAAATAACGGAGGTGTCGAGGCCTCCGCTATAGGCAAGAATTACTTTTTCCCCGGCCATTTTTCCCCCCTGAGATGATTGTATGTTTATACGCGCTGAATATATATGCCGGGGCCGATTTAATCAAAAATATCTCTTCATGGCGGATAGGCACAAGAAGGATTAATAATGTTGAAAGGAATAGTGGCATATCGGCCGGAATGAAATCACCGGCCACGATACAAGGCGGCAACGGGTATTACCTGCACCGTTTTGATTTCCATATATTCAAGCCCGGTGTAAAACAAAAAGGCATGTACTTTTTTTCTGTGATGGCTGGAAAATTCAACAAGGTTACGCACATCTTTTGCCGCAGGGTGTTTGGTGTTTTTTATTTCGATGGCATAAACGTTGTCGTCGGTTTCAAATATCAAATCGATTTCCCTACCCGCAGCGCTTTTGTAGTAATAAAGACGATCGCAGCGAAGCAATCCTAACTTGCGGCGTTTTTCAAATTCGGCAATAACAAAGTTCTCCAGCAATTGCCCCTCGTCCATGGAAATATTTAGGCTATGGAGAATGCCATTGTCTGAAAAATAGGACTTGGATGCTTTTATAAAGCGTTTGGCCGGTCCGTATTGATAGCCGTAAAGCCGGAAAGTCAGTTGCGAAAGGGTCAGGTTGTTGAGGTATTTTTTTGTGGTGGGATAACTCATGCCTGCCTCACGTGCAAAATTGGATACTTCGAGATGCGAACCAATGCTGCGGGCCAGATGGTGAAAAATGGTCAACAGGCCATCGATATTTTCCAGATTGGCCAGTTGCATCAGGTCACGGGTAAAATAGGTGTCACGGTAATTGATCAATAAATCGTGTTTTTCCCGCAGGGCAGCGGAAAGCACTTCGGGGAACTGGCCATAGGCGAGGGCTTCTTTAAGTTTACGGTTGGCGGCATGTAATTGAAGCGGCCCCATTTTATTATATAGCGTCTGATGCGTGGCCGGACCGCTGTCTTCGCCAAAGCAGGCCGTGGGCAGCGAAAATAGATTAATGCGGCCGGCCAATGTATCGGCGGATGCATCCAAAAGACCGACCGAGCTGGAACCTGTCATCAGGAAGCGGGCCTTTTGATTATCGATGGCATATTTGGCGGCAATGGTCAATTGTGGATATCGTTGAATTTCATCAATAATAGCGGAGGCGCCCAGGCTTTCTATCAAACCCTTGGGGTCCTGTTTGGCCCAGTTATAATAATCCAGGTCGTCCAGCGTAACATAACGGTAGTCCGGGTAACACATGCGCAACAGAGTGGTTTTACCGCAACGCCGTGGGCCGATCAGCAAAACGCTTTTACCGTCTTTAAGAGAGAGCCATCGTTTGAACATAGTTATAATATAATATGGATATTTTTAAAGTCAAGTTATAAAATATCCACGCTATTTTAGAAGTCAAGTTACGAAATATCCCGGTTAAAAGCGTGTCAGCCCCAACGGGGCGCCTTTGTCTATTATGCAACGGGCTCTTCGAACCTCAACCCAAAACGCAACTGTTGGCATAACCCGGCCGCGAAATCTTTACACCCCAGGAATTATTTTTACCGCGAAGACGCACAAGGCGCGAAGAAGAACGTTTGTTTATTTTAGACGCATGGCCATGCGGTCTCTACGATCCTGTATTTTTCTTTTATCTTATACCTTATCTGCCCCTTTCAGGGCCTAATAAATGTTTGGTGACTTAATAATTCCAGGGCACTGCCCCTCGCTTTATTACTTGCCCCCGTTGGGGGCACCTTTGTCGGTTATGCAATGGGTCTTTTCGACCCCCAACCTAAAAAGAAACTATTGGCATAGCCCGGAAGGAGAAATCTTTCCAATCCTTGGCAAAACATTTTTACCGCGAAGCTATTATGTTAAAAAGTTAATGAAATAAAAGGGCCCCCTTCTTACTTTAAGA
>CAYWBI010000009.1:0-54679 GCA_964456445.1 uncultured Calditrichaceae bacterium | reverse complement strand
AAAAAACACATTAAAATGGGTTAAAAACAGTCAACTTTTTTCAGGACGCTTCATAGCGCTGTTGTATCCGGACGCCGGGCAGGATTTTACCTGTCGCGGATTGCGTTTTTATGTGATTGCCCTGAAAGTTGAGGGACCGCCCGGATTTAGAACAAACCGGACGTTTTAAAAAAGAAATGGTTGAAAAACAAAGTCTTTTTCTGCGACGACCGTTATTGTAAAAATATTATTTTGGTACTCTGCCCCCGGTTCTGCCACTCTGCGGCTTAGCCCAACATTCCGGTTAAATATAAGATGGGATAATAAAAGCAGGAAAAAAAACACTATATCGAATTATCGAAAAACAGAGCGGAAGACGGGATTCGAACCCGCGACGTCCAGCTTGGGAAGCTGGCATTCTGGCCACTGAATTACTCCCGCTTTGGATTGCATATATTATAACAGATTATTTGCCGTCCTGCAAGCAAACATCCGTAAAAACCTTAGCATCGTTTAGTAAATTTTTTATGACACAATATTCATTTGGTTGATGCGCCAAATCATCGATGGTTGCCCACACAGCAGCATTATATCCTGCCCGGCGGATAAGGGCCGCAACCGTGCCCCCGCCAATACCCTGAGCCCTGGCCTCGATATGCAACACATTGCGAACGGCTTCTTTTAAAGCAAGGACAATAGGGGCGTCCACGGGTGTAGCAGGGGCGGCCTGTTCTTCCTGGGCAAAGTCATAGCTTATCGATACATTAAATTTTTCTTCCACCTCACGGCAAATCCTGCCCACTTCAGCTTTTACCTCGGCAATGTCATATTGCGGTAAAATCCGGCAGTCGAGATAAAACACATCCTCGCCGGGAATGGTGTTTACATTGGGCACATTGGCTTCCTTTTTTGTCGGCTCAAAGGTACATCCCGGTTCATCATAAACATTATCACGGGCGTCAAATATCTGATGCAACCGGTCGAGGGCCACTACAAGATAAGAGGCCGCGCGATAAGCGTTTATACCTTTCGACGGCAAGCTGGCATGAACCTGTTTGCCTCTGGTGCTAAACCTGAACCATACTATCGATTTTTCAGCTACCTCGATCATTGAGCCATCGGGTTCTCCCGCATCCGGTACGATAAACAAATCTTCCTTTGAAAAGAGATCGGCATGATTGTCCATCAAATATTGCGCGCCAAAAGTACTGCCCGTCTCTTCATCGGCCACAAACATCAGGGCGATATTACAGGCCGGTTGTACGTTGTTCTCCATAAAAGCCCTGGCCAGGATAAGTGAACTGACCAATCCCTGATGATTATCTTCCGTACCGCGGCCAAATATTTTTCCGTCTTTTACTACTGCTTCAAAGGGATCGGTATCCCATTTTGATATATCCCCTTCGGGAACGACATCCATGTGGGACATAATCCATACCGTGCGGTTTTGGTTCTTGCCGGGAATACGTCCAATGATATTGGGTCGTTCACCGCCTTCTACCATGGGGTCCGGCGCCGGGTAACTCTCAATTGTTTTAATACCGATTTGTTTTAGATAATTTGTTATAAACCGGGCTGTTCCCATTTCGCCGGGCCCCTCATTTAATGGCCCCAAAGACTTGAGCGGGATAAGATTTTTCATCAGATCGATCGCTTCACCGGCGTGCGTATCGATGTATTTCCACAACATTTCCTTTGCAACTTGTGACATTCTTTTATCGCTTTCTTTTAATCAAAGACTTCCCAAAAATTTATTTCGGGCAAAATGAGTTTTTTTAGCAAATGCGTAAAATAGCGGTCGGTCATTCCCGCGATAAAATCCCGGACGATAAGTTCAGGGCTGTTTTCATCATGGTAACGATCGATCTTTGAATTTAAAAAATGCATGAATATTTCGCTACTTTTATTTGCCTTTTTAAACTCATCCAAATAATGATCAAACAAGATTGTAAAACCCCGTTTTATCCTGGAGTGGTTTACCTTTAGTTTCTGGTTTTTATAAATATATGAATAGTTAAATTTTTTCAAAATAAAAAGCGCTTCGGCAATACGGGCACTGAAGGCCACATAGTTTTTTTCATAGCTTTGCGTTACAACATCATTAACCAGCGTTTCAATAATCTCGCCATTGGAACTGCCCAGTATTTTGGTTGCCTGCTCCGGCAGGTCTTCCCTTTTTATCAACCCTATACGGATGGCGTCTTCAATGTCCTGCCCGATATAGGCAATGGTATCGGTGATACGTACCACGCAGCCCTCCAGGGTTAGCGGACGGGTGTCCACATCGTTGCCCGCCGCCATTTCGCGGATGTACCACTCAATGTCTGCTTCGGTCTTTTGCGGGAAGGGTTCCAGACGCTGGTCATTTACCTCGCCGTTATGCGAAATAATGCCATCACGGGTTTGGAAAGTAAGATTAAGCCCGTGTCCCTTTTTGGCGATTTTATCCACAGTGCGCAAGCTTTGGATGTTATGGTTAAAATTGCCCAGGCCAACTTTTTGACTGACCTCACTTAAAAAAAGCTCACCATCGTGCCCAAACGGAGGATGACCCAGATCATGACCGAGTGCGATGGCCTCTATAAGATCGACGTTTAGGGATAGCATACGTCCAATTGTTTTGGAAATTTGCGCTACGCTGATGGTATGCAAACTGCGGCTTGTTAACTGTTCATCAAGCATGGATGCAAAATAGACCACCTGGGTTTTACCTGTATAACGACGAAACGCGCCGGAGTACATTATGCGGTCGCGGTCCAGGGCAAAGGGAGGCCGGAAATGCAGGTCCCTTTCTTGTTCTGCCCGCAGAGCGGAACTATTGGACGTCGCCCTTACACACAGCATTTCATTCTCTTTTTTTTGAATGGCGGCATCAATTTCTTTTAAGGGAAGGGCAGGCATATTTTATCCTTGCTTAAAAACAACATTCAGTGCATGTTTTTTTATCGATATGGTCACCGGGGACCGGGCATGGTGAGGTTCGCCATCGGTATGATACAGAATCGACCCGGAATCAGATTCAACACGAAATTCCACACCGGAGCGATGTGAGTAAAACCCACGTTTCTGTAAGTGTCCGGCAAACATGGCGTATAACCCACTAATCCCATGGAACAAGTTCAAACGTTCAATGATGCAAAGCTCAAGCAGCCCATCATCGATTTTGGCCCCGGGGGCAATCACAGCTCCATTACCATATTCCCGGCCATTTGCAAAAGAAATTGTCAATGGTTCCACTTGCAATCGTTCGTCCTTTGTGAATATGCTGTAAGTCGGGTAGTCATATCTAAAGAATGTGCGTATGCCATAATATAAATAGGGCAAAAACCCCCTAAAAGGATTGTGCTGAAAATATTCGGAAATATGGGCGTCAAAACCAATGCCCGCTGTTGTAAAGAAATACTGCTTATTTACGCAACCCACATCAACCGGTTTTATCTTTTCCGAGAATACAACATCAATAGCCCTGGATAGGTTTAAAGGTATGCCAAGCGAACGGGCAAAACCGTTACCGGAACCCGTTGGAACAATGCCAAGAGCAGTTTGGCTGCCTACAAGACCGGAGGCCGTTTCATTTACCGTGCCATCGCCTCCGATTGCCGTAACAAAAGGGACGCCTTTCTTAGCCGCTACAGTTGACAGCTCTGTTGCATGGCCCGCATAATCGGTATAAGCGATTTGATAAGCATCATGCGGATATTTTTTTAACAGCTCCACAACCAGTTTTTGTCTTTGTTTATGACCGGAATGTGGATTTACAATAAAGAGATGTTTCATGCAACCGTTTTCAATAGAGATTCATCTAATTTGTCAGTTTAAAAACAAAGGGAATGGATACACGGACCCGCACAAAACGGTCACGTTGTTTTCCCGGTGTAAAGATACATTTTTTTGCGGCAGAAAGCGCGGCCTGATCAAGCATGGGAACAGACTTTAATATACGGGCTTCCAGGACCCTGCCCTTTCTGGATAGTAAAACCTGAACCGTGACGGTTCCCTGGATATGGGCCTTCTTGGCGAGATCGGGATAGACCGGCTGGGACATGTGCAACAATTTCGGTCTTTTTTCCAGTTTATAAAAATCAATTACTTCATTCCCGTTAAAATCCGGCACGGGTATTATCTTATCAAGATCAGGGTTAAACATACGCGTATCGATCGGTACATTCCCAAGGACTTCATCGTCTTCCTCTTCCGGCACTAAAATGCTCGGCGTAACGGGTTTGGGCGGCTTCTTCAGTTGGTCTGTTTGAGGAACATCTATAACCTTAATTGTTATTTTCGGCGGCGGCAACCGTTTACCACTTGTCTTATCATTCTTTTGAAAAGAATAGAAAACCGTCGTCATCAACAATAAAGCAAGGAGCGTGGAAAATTCAAGCCGCCGATTATAAACTTGTACATTGGTTAACTCGGATAATCTGAGCTTTTGCATATTATACCTCCGGTTAATGAGACGTTAGTCCTTTGACTTACGTAAAGAAGCGGCGCCACTAAACGACAAAGTTTATGGTTCATAATTCGGAAACATGCGCATAGAAAAACAAGACCTAAGAACATACCAGTTTTAGGCTATTTTCTTTATCAATTATCTTAAAACATGATACACGCAAAGATGAACAGATGCAAATAACGAAGCAAAATTATTTATGACTGTAAGATGAATTTGAAAGAAAAGGAACGGCGGCAAAAAAAAAGCCCCATAAGGGGCTTAAATTTAATTCAATTTAAAAATAAAAGGAATGGCCATTTTAACTTTTACAAATTTATCACGTTGTTTGGCCGGTTTAAATGTACATTTTTTTGCCGCGGACAATGCCGCTTCATCAAGCATGGGGATCGACTTTAATATCTTGGCGTCGATAACCTTTCCGGTTTTTGAAATTGTCACTGTTACCGTAACATTCCCCTGAATTTGCGCCCTGCGTGCCAGGTCAGGGTATTTTGGCACCTCCTTATGAAGGATGGACGGCTTTTGAGAAACAGCGAAAAACTCAAAAACTTCATCTTCTTCGGGTGGCGGCGGCGGTGTATCCACAACTTCATTGGCGTCAAATGTATTCTCTTCGATGGTCACATCGTCCAACAAATCATCGTCTTCAGATTCAACAGGAATTGAAGGCCTTGATGGGGGCGGTGGCTTAACCAATTGCTGTGTTTGAGGAATATCGACCGTTTCAATTATAAGATTTGGCTTTTCCGGTAAGACAACCCCGCCGGTATATTTTTGAAATGAATAGAAAACAACCGTCACCAATAGAAGAGCAACGGCGGTGCCATACTCGAGCGTTGTTTTATACTTTAGCTTTAAATCCACATCGGGATTTGTTTTCATGGCTTTCATGATTTATTCTCCCGGAATAGCTGAATAATTGAGGCGAAGTGCACTTGCCTTACGCAATTCCTGTTGCACTTCATTAATAATTTTCATTTTTGCCAGCTTATCGGCTTTTAAGGAAATCACCAGTTGCGGGTCCACGCTTCTTTTTTGGTAAGCAAGGTTCCGAAGGTCTTTGATATTTTTAACTGTGACGTCATCCAAAACAACATTGTTTTCCTTATCAACCCAAATTGTAGAAACATGACGATTGGACACATCCAATTTTTGAATTTTCACTGCCTCGGGCAATTTTACCTGCAAACCTGAGTATTGCCTGATAACGGTTGCGACCATAAAAAAGATCAGCAACATAAAGATAATATCAGGCATCGAAGCGGTGGGGATGGCCAATTTAATCTTATTCTTTTTCTTAAATTCCATTAATTACCCCGTCTATATTAATCTTCAGGATTTGCAATTGAAATCCGTTTGGCGTCCGCTTTTTTTAGCTGATCCAATACCTTAACATACACATTATAGTTGGAATCCTTATGTGTTTTTAAGGAAACAATCAGCAGCGGGTTTTCATAAAGTTTTTCTTTTACAATGCCCGATATCTCACGAACATCGATAATCTGATTATCAATCATTGCCTGTCCGGCGGCGTTAATAAAAAGGTTTGTAATGTTCTTTTTAGGGATTTTTACTTCCGTATCTCCAGGGGGAGGCAGAACTAAGTCCAACCCTTTTTGAGTATCGATTGATGTAGTAACCAAAAAGAAAATCAACAATAGAAAAACGATATCCGCAAGCGATGCCGAAGGGATCTCTACATCTTTGTCTTTGTTCTTACGAAGTACCATAGCATTATGCTTTCTTTATTTGTTGTCTTCCAATTCAACTAATGCATCCATCAACTCAACCGAACTTTCTTCCATATCGAGGATTAATTTGTCGATACGTGAAGTAAAATAATTATAAAAAATCTGGATGATCATTGCCACAACCAAGCCAAAAAGCGTCGTTAACAATGCTTCGGAAATACCACCGGCAACAACAGCCGGAGAGATGTCATTTGCTTTTTTAATGGAATCAAAAGCGCCGACCATCCCGGAAACCGTTCCGGTAAAACCAAGCATTGGGGCCAGAACTATTACGGTGGCCAATACGGTCATACCACGCTCTAAAAATGCCATTTCCAAAGAACCGGCATTTGTAATTGATTTTTCAACACTGTCCAGGCCACGGTTGGCACGGGACAAACCGGCATGCAAAATCGAGGCGACCGGACCAGGCGTTTTTTCACATTCTTCAGCAGCAGCTTCAACGCCACCTTCAGCAAGAGCTGAATGCAAGCGGGCCAAAAATTTACGGGTATTGACCGAAGCACGCGTTAAAGTAATAAAACGCTCGATAACATATCCCAGGCCGATAATAAAAAGAATCAATATTGGCCACATGAAATCCCCGCCGGTATTAAAAAGTTCAACCAATCCATCCATATTAAACACTCCTATTTGTTATGATTAAGAAATAATTTGCGGTGAGATTGACAAATGGTTGTCAGGTCTGAATTATAATACTTTCACCTTTTAAAGTCAATCTAATTTTTTTCAATATGTTGATCTTGCCCAAATTCCAGGCGCCGGGCATTTGTAAAATTCTTAAGCGCTGTTTGCAGTTGGTTGTCATATTGCAAAATAGTTTGCCAGTATGCTTTTTGCCCCCACAAGTTTCGGGCAATTTCCGCCCGTAAACGGTTAAAGATATATTTTTTGTCCTTGATCGTAAGTTTTTTGGTTGTAGCGACGCCTCTTTTTTTAGCGCTGGCCAATAATAAAGAGACATATTTACGCCTGTTTGTAAAACCACGCAAATAGGTTTTTAGATTTTTAAACAGTCCGGCGTCGGCATGGGCCAAACGATTGGCTTCTTCATAAAATATCCGTTTGGCAAACAAGCTTTGCATAAGTTTCGGGTTATCGTTAGATGTATTGAAAGGCATTTCCACATCCGGGTGGATGCCCCCTCCACCAAATACTTTTCGACCGGCGCCTGTATAAAAAACTTCATGCTTTGGCAAGGAGTCCGGTCGTGTGGAATCCGACTCATAGGCCGCGGTATAATAATCATCGATCGATTTGTTTTTATACGGGCGCTGGATAAGGCGGCCGCTCGGGGTATAATATTTTGAGACGGTAATCCGTAAGCGTGAACTGTCATCCAGTTCAAATTCATTTTGTACAAGACCTTTCCCAAAACTGCGTGTCCCAACAATTAGCGCCCGGTCATAGTCCTGCAACGCACCGGAAACGATTTCCGAAGCGCTGGCCGATGAATGGTTTATAAGCACTATGAGCGGATAATGCCTATCAATAGATTGCCCGAATTCATCCGTAAAATAGGTGTTATCAAATTGTGCCAGCCGCCCTCTGGTAAAAACGACCTTTTTATGACCGGATATAAACTTGCCGACAACCTGCACGGCCTGACGCAGGTACCCGCCACCATTATTGCGTAAATCGAGCACAAGCTGTTTCATCCCTCTTTTTTCCAGATTGATCAGGGCATTTTCCAATTCATCGGCGGTTGTATTCGCAAAACGGTTAAGCCAAACGTAGCCGGTGCTGTCATCAACCATAAAAAAGGTATTTACCGTATAAATGGGCACTTTGCCACGAATGATGTCGAACTCCAGTAAATCATCCACACCGCTGCGCTGCACGGATACATGGACCTTGCTGCCCTTTGGCCCCTTCAATTTTCCGGGCACGTCCTTCGATTTTATACCATGGATAATCACATCGTTTACTTTTTTAATGACGTCGCCGGCCATCAGCCCAACTTTGTCCGCCGGAGAACCGGAGATCACGGAAATAATATTTATGTCCCCGTCAATAACATCATATTGGATACCGATGCCCTCGTATTGACCGTTAAAATTTTCATCGTTATGCTCGGCCTCATTCTTTGGAATATAGATGGAGTGCGGGTCCAGGGAGCTTAGTAAACCATCGATACCCGCTGCAATTGTCTTTTGCCAATCGGGTTTATCCACATAATACTTACCGGTGATAGACAAGACTTCCTGGATTTTTTTCACCTGCCGTGAATCGTTGCCGGAAAACGTGCTTAGCATTAAGAGCGGGAAAGTTTTATACAAACTAAACAGGGCCATCAAAACAATGATATACCCCAAGCTGGATATGAAATATTTTCGCATTGAATTATTACACTTACGTTAATGAGTTCCGGTTGACATTTAATTTTTGGGCTGTAAAGCGCATCGAGTTCAAATTTTGTGTTTATGGCAATAGCCCGCACCATCCAAAAACCGTCGGTTTAAAGCTGACTGTGCCTAAATCGTTATATTCTTAAAAAGTTGCCACTTTTTGTGTTATCGAAAAATGCGCTTCATCACTCAGATCAATAGCGTAAACGGCCAGCACCGCTGAACTCTGATACACGCGTTCAAAACCGGCCTCCGAAAGGGAAATGGTTTCTACGGGCACATGCCACAGCGCTTTATTGCCTGGGGCTTCCACCCGGATATCGATACGCATATATTCATCCTTTAAACCGATAAATGACTCACCGGATACCGCAGAGCAGCTATCCAGCCAGCTTGTTTCAGGTCGGCCCGACTTATAGTAATAATAGCGGTCATCCGCATGTCCGGCCTGCAACCCAAAGTTAAATTCCACCGCAAAATCGAAACTTATGGGCTGATCGTTAAGGTTTGTAATCGTGTAATCAACCGTAACAATTTCTTCATGGCGTAAAATAGATACCTTCTTGGTCACTTTCACGATACCATCCATACCGTTTATTTGGCAGTTCCCTTCACGGGCCAGGGTAAGAATAATTGCATGATCGTCAACAGACTTCGAAAGTAATCGATAGGCGCCATTTACAAAATCACCGGCTTCCCGGTAAGAGTGTTCGTAAAATGCGTTCATCCCCGTATCGCGCGGCAAAACATGGTCGATAAGCGACTTTCGCTGATAGTCATCATAAATCAGATACTTTTCGAGCCCGGGTTCCTTGGCAATCACCAGATCGTGGATACTTGCCGCCCCATCGGAGTGCGGGTTTTCCCCGGCCAATTTGGCCTGATGTAATTTATCATGATATCCTTCCCTTCGCCTGGTCATCGTATCCAGGATGTTTTTTTCCACGGCTTTAAAATCATACTCGAACATCATCCCGCCATTGTGCGGTTTAAAATATACATTATGTATAGCGGTCTCAATCAGGATTTCCTCCTGGCCATCATTATCAAAGTCGCATTGTTCAAAAGGGATCATACTATCGGGTTCAATAGCGGCAATTATTTTTTCACTATGTATCAGGCTTTGATATATGGCAAAACGCAGATGGCTGAGGTACAGCCCCCCAAACACACCATGCCAATACGGGCAATTACATTGTCCGGCCCATAACGATGATGCGGCTTCGTCAAACCGTTTAGTATCCCGCTTTTTAAGTTGCCAAAGCTTATTGCTCACGCGCAGCATTTTTTTATGCATCACGTTCACTTCGGGATATTTGACCATAAAATTTCGCCAAAAACCTCCGCGTACAAACAGGCCATAGCTCTCCTGCAAATTATGGTCATGCATATAATGTTCAAAATCTTCGAAGGCTTTAAAAGACGCCTCAAAAAGGGACCAGTGCATCATTTCGGCATACGATGCGGTTGGAAGGTATATACTTCCCCTGGGCTGGACCTTTTTAAGTGCTTCATCAAAGGTACACATTTCTATCCAGTCCAGATTTTGCTCCAGCACGCTAAAAAAACGGTCCAGCCAGCCATTGGTATAAACATGATCATAGGTTTTTGGCCAAACGCCAAATTTTTCGCCATCATCGGCAAAGACAACAACCGTTTCGCCGTCCTCGGTGGCATTATTGCGCAAAACATCAATTGTGGCCTCCGGGTCCTGGAACGGGATGGTATAACGCAGGTGTTTGCTGATGGGGAATACAAAAACCTGTTTGCCCAGGTCCTCGGAAACATAATAGCCATCCAATGCGTCGTCCCGCAAACCGGCATATTTAAAATGGGTATCGTCCACAATGGTGTATTTAATCCCGGCATCGGCCAAGGAAGAGGGCAAAACCGGTTCCCATACCCGTTCGGCAAGCCACATACCGGTTGCATCATAGTCGAATAATTCTTTAACCCGGCGGGTCAGTTTTTGTATTTGCCCCTTGACATCCTCCTTAGGGATAACCGATGAAATTGGTTCATAATAACCTCCGCTCATCAGTTCGAGTTGACCGTTTTGGCGCATTTTTTTGACCATATCCAATAGTTCCGGGTGGTGTATTTCCAGCCAATCCAGGAGAATACCGGTAAAATGGATCGCAATGCGGATTTTGGGATGCTGCTCTAAAATTTTTAAAAAAGGAAGATATGATTTCTGATAGGCGTCTTCAAAAACAAAATCAAAATTACCAATTGGCTGGTGGTTATGAATACCAAAAACAAATTTTACTTTTTTCATACTTTCTTACTTTCAATGGTTTATTTGATAATAACCAATCAATTTATAGATCAGTTTTGCTATAGTAAATTCAGGGTGCGTCAAACCCGATATCGGGCTGAATTCAACAATATCGAACCCCACGACGTTATAATCTGTAAATATTTTTCTAAGAAATGCCAATGTTTCATACCAAAAAAAACCGCCCGGTTCCGGGGTTCCGGTAGAAGGCATAAGCGCTGGGTCAAAGAAATCCACATCCAGCGAAATATAAACATCCCCTGACAGGCCATTTAGACAACCATCCCAACCATACTTCCGGATATTATGGGCGTAATTGGTTTTTATCCCACAGGCAGCTATCAAATCCGCTTCTTCCACGCACTGGGAGCGGATGCCAACCTGAACAATTTTCTCCGTTAAAGCGCGGATACGTGCCATAACGCTGGCGTGGGAATAGATGGAACCCTCATAACTGTCCCGTAAATCCGAATGCGCGTCTAATTGTAAAACGGATAAATCAGGATACTTTTTATGCCAGGCCCTAACCAGGGGATATGAAATGGAATGTTCCCCCCCAAGTGAGATAACAAATTTATCCTTTTGCAGATAAGACGCCGCCGTTTGTGTTATATGCTCAAAATCATCATCCACCTTGCCGCTAAAAGTAATCGGGTCCGCCGTGTGTAAGCCTTTGCGATATACTTCCGTTGCTGTTTCTTCGTCATACAATTCCACAAAAGCGGATGCATTGATAATGGACGCGGGACCGTTTTTTGTCCCTGTTCCATAGCTTGTGGTCGCTTCATAGGGTACCGGTAAAATTACAATGGGGGCTGTCTCTAAATCCGTATATGGTTTTTCTATGCCAAGAAAAGTGTTCATCGTATATGTCTTATCTTTTTATTTTGTGACACGGTTTTGCCATAGGGCGAAGCAAAACCAATACATACTAATTTTATAGCGGTCCTTCACGGCAGCAGCACCGCAGCGGTTACCACCGTTGTCCATTTACCGTTTTCATCCCCTGTTGCTGCAGCGGTAATATTGCGGCTTTCAACAATTTTATCGGAGATTTTCCAGATTTGCCTTTTCTCGTCCCACGATGAATCCGGGTCAAATTCCACACCAAGAATGGTTGCCAACATCTCCGCGGCCAGGTCTTCGGCATAGTTGCCGGAATCTTCCGCGGTTTCACCAAAAGCATGGTGTTCGCTTAAATATCCATGGAACGCCGTGTCCTTTGGCCGGGCCATTCCAATGGAGGCAACAATGCGCCGGAACGGTTCATTTGTTTCCTGCTTGGTATAAACGGCATGAACAATTTGCCCCGGGGTCAGTTCTTTTAACCCCTCATCCCGCTCCACAATTTTACACCCTGCCGGGTATATACTGGAGACGGCCACTAAGTTAAATGCGGCGATACCGGCATTGCGCAGGGCCATTTCGAAACTGGTTAATTTTTCCTTATGGACACCGCTGCCCTTTGTAAAAAATATTTTTTGGGGAATATACATTTTGGTCCACCCTTTCAAATCCATCAATCCTTAAAATCCCAGCTACCGGAATTGTCTTCCGGTTCTTCCCATTTACCCATGGTTTGCCTGTTGCGTTGGCGCACCCGAAAGTAGGCGCCAAACAACAATAGGACAAAGAGTAAAAACACAATATTCTCAATGTTCAGCAAAATCATCCAGCGATAAGTTTTATCCACATACGCGTACCAACTGAATTCAAAATCAATAAATTCAAGACCGGTAATCTTTTTGAAATCACGATTAAATGAACGTCGTCCCGGTTGATCCAATATTGCCAATAGCCGGGACAAGCCAAAGCGTTGTTCAAAATAATCAACCGCTGTAAAGGCCAGGGCATACCCAAGCCTGGCTTTGACAGGATTAAAGGACAAAAGTGAATCCAGGGCGTCCAGCCCCAAAAAGTAATTGCCATATAGCGCATTGGCAATTATTACCTTGTCATTTATCCGCAGTTGCGCCCCGCTTAATTTTTGGGCCAGCCCTTCATGAACCCAGGTTGGAATTTCTTTACCGGGATAGCGCATATTTAAAAAAATATGTACCAGTTCATGCAATGTTACTTCTACAACGCGTTCCTTTTCATCACCGGATGCCATCTTCAGCACAATGGTATTTTGTGATAAAATGGCAATGGCCTGGGCCCACTCCGGTGTACCCTGACCACTAAAAGCTAAAAAATCGGTTTCGTTATCTTTTAAAATAATCGTGACCATCAAATCGGTTTTTAGATTCAGCAGCCTTTGCAGCTCCAGGATCTTTGGCGTTACCCTTTTATGCATATAATTTACAAAATTACTGTCTTGTTCTGCATAATAGATAACAACATTACGGGCAAGTTCGGTTTGTTTCTGGCTTTGCCCATAAGCGGCTTGTAGCCCTGCAAAGATAAAGAAGGGGAATATAAATATTTTAGCGTACGCTGACAACATATTGATCGAAGAAATTTTTAAAATTGTACACGTCTTTTTCTTTTTAGAAGCGCAATGCGCAACAGAAAAAGCAGAAAACTCCTGTTCACATCTAACGCTCATGGTTTTAAGCTTCCTTTCTTAGCTTACCAGGAATATGCACCTTGCTTAATAAAAAATACCCGCTCACAAAAAAGGCCGAGATAGAAAGAATGGCCCAGCGTTGGTCACCGGTAAGCGCGGATATGATACCAAAAACGAGCGGCCCCAGAATAGCTGAGAATTTGCCCATTAAGGCATAAAAGCCATAGAACTCCGCTTCCATGCCTTTAGGGACAAACAAGGCCATTAAGGCTCTGCTGGCCGCCTGAATGGCCCCCATGGCCGCACCGGCAATTATACCCACAATATAAAAGGAGACGGCCCCCATCGAAAAAAATGCACCTATGGTAACGACAACCCACATAATGAGCGTTATCTTTACCGTGGGCCCAGGGCCAAGACGATCTGTCAGCCAGCCAAAATAAAACGAGCCGGCAATGGCCGAAAATTGTAGGATTGCAAAGAAAATAATTACTTCCCGCGTGGTAAATCCCAGTGTATCACTTGCGAACAAGGCGCCAAAGAATATAACCGTATTGACACCATCAATGTAAACGAAGTAAGCAATTAAAAAACGCGTTAACTCTTTATATTGCCTTATCTTGTATAAGGTGTCACGGGTGCGTCCAAAACCGGTTATAAAATAATATTTTATATTTTTTACTTTTGTATTTCCCGGTTCATGCACAAAAACGAAGAAAGGCAGGGAAAATACCAAAAAGAAAACAGCCGCCCAGATAAAGCTAGGCGCCATCAGTGTTATGTCTTTTTGGGAATCGGCGGCAGAGGCAAAATGCAGCGCAATCAAAAGGGCAAATAAAGCGCCGAGATAACCCAGTGCAAATCCATATCCGGAAATTTTTCCAATGTTACGTGGAGTGGACAGCCCGGGTAAAAAACCATTGTAAAAAACCAGGGCGCCTTCAAAGCCAAAATTAGCCACAATAAACAACAGCATTGCATAGCCAATCATACCGGGTTGCGGCAGGTAGAGCAAGGTGGTGCTTGTAATACAGATTATACTGTATATAAAGACAAAAAACTTTTTATTTTGGGACAAATCTGCAACGGCGCCCAGAACGGGAGATGACAGGGCAACAAGAAACATAGACGCAGACCCGGAAAGGCTCCATAGGAAATCTGCCGGGTTGTGAACCAGCCCCCATAAGGGAAGTTGAAAATCACCAACAATATGGTCCCGAAAATATATAGGATATACAACCGTAACAACGATAACACTAAACGCGGTATTGGCGAAATCATACAAGGTCCAGGCAAAAATTTGCATGGATGGATTTTTCCGCCGTGACTTCTGGGAAAATTTTATGGGAAATCTCCGGATACGCATGGCCGGCCGCCCCTTTTGATATCGGGACCGGAGATCGGATATTTAAACCCGGGGCAGCCCACCTAATTATAGTTCGTTTTGTACTTTTTGCACAACAAGATTGATAACCGATTTAAGGGTATTAAAAACACCATCGCCTTTTACGGCAATACCCTCAAAAGTGGGCACGTTAAAAAAATTCAACTTTCTCTCCAGCGCATCCATAGGAGCGGCGCCCGGCAAATCCCTTTTGTTAAACTGGATAACCCATGGGAATTTTTCGAGTGAATGCCCATCTGTCTTTAGGTTACTTTCCAGGTCGAGCAACGTTTCGATATTTGCTTCCATTCTGTGGGGTTGTGAATCGGCAACAAATACGATACCGTCAACACCGTTAAGGATAACCTTACGGCTGGATGCATAGTACACCTGGCCCGGTACGGTATATAAATTAAACTTCGGTTTCTTCCCCTTTATGCGCCCTACTTCAATCTGCATAAAGTCAAAAAATATGGTTCGGTCTTCCTTTGTTTTCAGGGATACCAATTCTCCTGTTAAGGACGGGTCCAGCTTGGTATGGATATATTCAAGATTTGTGGTTTTGCCACTCATTCCTGGTCCATAATAAACAATTTTAAGATTAATTTCTTGCAACGCCCAATTTATAAACATTCTCTGCCCCGTTTTAAACTATAATACTAGATCATTGAAATTTAAATTACTTAAAGGTATCGTCTAATGCATCCCCAAGCAAGCTACTAAAGTCTGAATCAATCAACCGTTCGTCCAAGCCAACCTCGTCCGATTCATCCGCCAGAACGTTGTTCAGGTCTTCGATTGCCTTTTTGGTATAGATACGTATCAATCCAAGGGTTACACTCACATCAAACACGACAACCAGAAAAAAATTATCGCCAACATTGGAAAGGTACACATTGCGCTTCTCGCCTTCATGAAACAAGAGTTTAAACTTTGCTTCTTCGCCAACCAGTTTGGCCATCTCACTTGTTGCGGCAAAATCACTTGCGGCCAAGGCGGACAAAACGGTGGTGTTCATATTTTCCGTATTTCCACGCTGGCTTATCAACTGACCGCTCATGTCTGCAAATAAAATAGCAGAGGCCTTTGTTTTGGTGGCCAAATCGGCCAGTGTTTTGGTTATGCCTTCATACTGATTGCCGCTTAAGATAACCTGTCGGCTGCCATCCTTTAACTTTCTTGTTTGTACCATACATTTACCCCACTGTTTTATATTCTTGTTGAACGTCGATTCTTTAATCGGTCTAAAGCAATTTTGACACTTTCGCGTAAACGCTCCAATGCAGCGCCCAGGTTTTCGATTTCATCATGGGTGTTTACGACTATCCGCTCGTCCAGCTTGCCCTGACTTATCTCATCCGCTTTTTGAGTAAGATAAATAAGTGGACTGATAATACGATTGGCCAGGAACAGTACAACTATAATGCCAAAAATTGTAAGGCCACTGACAATAAAAACGATCAGTTTATTGATGTCATATACCGCTTTATCAATATAATCCTGTTTCATTCCCACACGGATGTACCCCAGATAACCGTCCTGTACGGGTTGTACAATTTCACAACAGCGGGTTCCCGAGTCTTTTAGGGTTATATCATGAACTCCTTTGGGATTTGTTTCCTGTAGAATATTTTTTACTTCCAGGGGCACATTGCCATTAAAAGTATCGGCTAAAATATTTTTATCCCCGTCCTGAATGAGAATATATTTAACACTTTCGAAGCTTAAAGCATCGGAAATTATCTTTTTTAAGCCAAATTTATCTTCGCTTAAAATAGGCTCAGATGCATAATTTGCCAAATTCGCAGCTAAAACCCTGCCCCTTTCCACCAATTCGCCTTCAATTTTATGGGCCACCGTGCGGTTTATAAGAATTATCAACGCCACACCCAGGATCAAATTACTGATCAGAAGTATGCCGCTAATCTTCCATCTTAAACTAATATGCATTTAATCCAACTTATTTTTTATATATTGTAACATCTCTGACTGAAACTTGACCTTTTTATCTTCGTCATATAATTCATCGCTTATCAGTTCGATCAGCTCCGGCACATGGTTTTTAAGAAATTTACTTTTCGACAACTCGTTATCGACTATCGTATCTTCAATTACAAATGGGGCAACAGGCCCCACAATCGATGTTAATATCTGCTCCATATCCTGAAAAAAAGTCCCGGTAACATAGTTCTTTTCAATCTTCTTCACTTGTGCAACTTCCACAATGCCATCTAAAAACAGCAATTGAATTATTGCCGTAATTTTTTTACTGTCGGTCGCCAGGATTGTTGCAATGTCTTCAATCGAATTTTTGCCGTTGACCTGGGTCCAAACAGCCCACTCTGCCGCAGGACGATTTTTATCCGTAAGTGGCTTATTATCGGACTTCTTATAAATCACATGAGGGTGCGCCAAAAATTTTCGGTTGGATTGCATCTGCAGAATTCCTTTGCATCACATTTATCCATAAAATATTGATGAAACTTCCATGCTATTTGTCAAATGGCCGCTATATCTTATATCAACCGTTCCATCCCGGAAGAAATCCCACCATTTGTTTTGCACACAATAGACTTTTACTTTTATAGTGCACGTTAACCCATGTAATGATGATAAGTGTAAGCAAAATATGCTAAATAAATCAAATTTTATATCATTGTGCCAAATCTTAAGAAAACTTACAACTACCGGCCCATTTTCGAATGCACATATTTAAATTATATCGAAGCCAGTAGTTTCATCTCGTTTTCGCTAAATTTTCCTTTTCGCAATATCTGCGCACGGGCAGAAGTATGACTTTTAGCAATTTTTGCAATCTTTTTATCCTGCAGGATGTGGCTCATACTTACATTAAGCGTAATCCTCAATAATGCCAAAACAGCGGGGTTGTTACATACCGCAACCAAAAGAATTTTATGGGAAAATTTACAGATGATAAATAAATCTTTCCAGAACAATTCTACTTCCGCTACCGGGCTGTTTTCATCAATAATTGCAGTCATCCGTAATAATCGAAGCGCAATTTCTTCCATACTCTTTCGGTCAAGATCCAAACCCTGGGCCTCGATCAACTTTCCTAAATTGGAAGTAATAAAAACCCCACGGACATTTTCCAGCTTAGTAATTTCATCAATCCATTGTCTGACCATATAATCCTCCTTAACCCCGGTTTACTTCACCTATAGCCTGCCTGATCAATGGAAGGACACTATCGCTTTTGATCTTCTTTTCCATCTGGATCATTATAAAATGCTCATTAAAAATTACCAGCAGATACCGTTGGTCTCCGCTTAATATGCTAATATAGCCAGGTCGGTTTCTTCCAAGTACCTTACTCATATTTTCCGCTTGAAGCATGATAAATGCGGAATTGGACTCTTTGATGGTGTTTTGTTTTGTAATTGCCGACGTCCTGTCCAGGCAAACACCGCTCTTATTGACCAGGCTAACCGCCAATACGCCTTTAATCGTCAGGATACGTTCAAACAATTTAAAATATCGGTTCTCCAATTTATCCTGGCGATGGTCAAGCTTGTGCATACCTGCTAAAAGCAGATTACTCCAATTTGTTTTTATCGTCTTAGCAGGCGGGCGTACGTCATTTTCTACTTTAAATTTACCTTCAAAAAGCTCAAGAAGCCGATACACCGCATCCTCACCTATAAACGGATCAAATTCGGCATGGGTAACCTGACCGTTTTCAAAATAGATAAACCCAAACTTGCCACCATGCTCGATGGTCAATTTGGCATTATTGCGTTCCATGCAATTGAGCTGGATCAAGCTTGGCAATTTTATCTCTTTTAAATTTCCTATCAGTGCCATAATTAACCTAATATTTCAAAAACTTTTTGGCGTAATTCCTTCATTTCGAAGGGTTTTTCAACATAGTGCAACGCACCAAGTTGCTCAACTTCATCTTTTTTGGCATTCGAACCATAAGCGGTCATTACGATTACCTCTGTGCCAGGGTATTCTTGTTTTACCTGTTTCAGCAGGTCTATGCCACTAATCCCCGGCATAAAAATATCCGTGATTATAAGATCAAATGGCTTCTCGTGCATCTTCTTTAATGCAGCTTCACCGGAGTCTGCCGTTGCCACTTCATAATCTTTTTTTGCTAGGATAAAGCTTTGGTATAAACTAAAAGTGATTGTTTCTTCATCATCAACAATTAGCAATCTGTGGCTCATTATGACTCCTGATTTATATTTTTTACATAAGGAAGATAAACGCTGAACAATGCGCCTTTTTCCGGTTCCGATTTTACTTCCACCCTGGAGTGATTTTCTTCCAATAAGCGTGAACAAATAGATAAGCCCAGCCCAACCCCATCACTTTTTGTCGTATAAAAGGGGTTGAATATCTTTTCGATTTTTTCCGGTGGTATGCCGGCACCGTCATCCACAACTTCCACCAGAATATAGCCGGGTGCAATTTGTTCTTCAAATACTTTTTCCGATGGATTGAAACTTGCCTTTATTTCCAAATTTCCACCATCGGGCATGGCGTCAAAAGCATTTAGGATCAAGTTTATAATTACCTGTTCAAACTGACTTTCATCGATGTATATTTCAGGTAAACCATCTTCGTATTCGGCTTTAAATTTTATGCGGTATTTATTAAAACGTGCGCGCATCAACAGGAACACACCATCAATAATGTTTTGCAGAAAATGAAAGCCCGGCTTTGGCCTGCTGGGTTTTGCAAAATTAAAAAACCTTTGCAAAAGTTTATTGCTTCTGTCAATTTCCTTAATTATACGCGATATAAGCTGCGCACGAAAATCGCCCGGACTAAAACTTTCTTCCAAGACTTCTGCCGATGTTTTTATCCCCGCCAATGGATTTCGAATTTCATGGGCAATTCCCGCGGAGAGTTCACCCAGGGTTGCCAGACGGTCCATCCGTTCCATTTGACGGCGAAAATTAATGATGTCACGTATATCCCGAAAGATAAAGATGACCCCTTCCATTTCGCCATTTTTCGATGACTCCAGCGGCGTGGTGCTAAAACCGATCGGAATGACCACTCCATCATTTGAGATCAAATTCGCTTCCTGGCTATCAAACATACGACGGGCTTTTACGGCCTGATTGGAAAAATGGATACCCTCATCCGAATCCGCAAATAAAAAAGATAGCGCCTTACCCCTTATATCATCGGCATGATAGCCCAATAAAGCCAGGGCCGATTTATTTATAAACGTAATCACACCTTTGATATCGGTGGTTATGATCCCGCTTGAAATATTTTGTATAATTCCTTTATGAAAGCTAAAAACATGGTCCAACTGTTCATATTTCTTTAGTAATAGCTCATATTTAACCTTATATGCCTGAACCATTTCCCTGGCATCTTTCATGGATGAAATATCATCCACAAGCCGGTTTACCCTGATAATTGAATTTTTTTTATCGTCTAAATATTTGCTCATTTTTCTTCTAAAATCTTTATCCAAAAAGTTTTTGTGGAAGATATGTTTACCTAATTTAATGCTTAATGACAATTTCCCGGCAACATAGTTTTATAATAGTGCATATTTTTAAAAACATTAAATCATGATATTTAGCCCGCTACCCGGCAAAACTGGGGTCCACATCAACATGAATGTAGAGCCCGTTCTTGCGTTTGTTCAGATATGGGGCCAACAAATCCCGTAAAACTTGTTTTGTCCGCTTTCCCGCATGGTCACGCAACGGATCGACTTTAATCATAATCTGCCAGCGATACAAATTTTTCAACTTTGACAATGCGGCAGGCGCCGGTCCGATTATTTCGGCATAACCTTTTAACATGCGCCGCAGGGGGATAGCCATTTGTCGGGACAGGTTTATGGCCTCACTTACTTTCTCCGCGGATACCGTAAGTTGGATTATTCGGATAAATGGTGCATAATTATAGTTTTGCCGATGTTTTATTTCCTCGTTGTAAAAACCCTTAAAATCATGTTTTTGCGCATACTGAATTGCATAATGTTCTATATGATAGCTTTGGATTACCACTTCCCCCTCCAATGTACTGCGGCCACTGCGTCCGGCCACCTGTGCCAAAAGCTGGAACACCCTTTCCGACGACCTGAAATCCGGAACATTAAGTCCTATATCAGCCGAAATAACCCCAACCAGGGTCACATTCGGGAAGTCCAGTCCCTTAGAAATCATCTGTGTGCCTAACAGCACGGGCACTTTTCCTTCCCTGAATTCCGACAAGATTTTATCATGGGCATTTTTGCCACGGGTCGTGTCCTGGTCCATGCGCAAAAAGGGCATATCCTTAAAATGGTTTCCAAGCTCTTCTACAATACGTTGTGTTCCCACGCCCTTGCGAATTAAATCCTTACTGCCACAATTTGGACAATGATTGGCGGCGGGGATCGAGAAACCACAATAATGACAACGCATCTTTTCATCAAAAGAGTGATAGGTCAGGCTGACTTCACATTCCGGGCACTTGGCAATATAGCCACAGCTTCCACATTGCTCAAAGGCGGCATACCCCCTGCGGTTCTGCAGTAAAATGGTTTGCTGTCCCAAACCGATCCGCTCACGCATCTTTTCAAGGAGCATGGTTGAAAAGACCGGCTGGGCCTTTTCCTTGCGCATATCTACCAGCAACACATTTGGCAAGGGACGGTGATTGACGCGTGCCATCATTTCGATTAAGAGATGTTTGTTAAGCGAAATATTATTGTACGTCTCAAAACTTGGCGTGGCGCTGCCTAAAATTACAAGGGCGTTGTGCATTCGCCCTAAGTACAAAGCCACGTCCCGGGCATTATAACCCGGGGAGGCAGGGGTCTGCTTATAACTTTGTTCGTGCTCTTCGTCCACCACGATAAGCCCAATATTTTGTAACGGGGCAAATAATGCCGATCGTGGTCCGATCGCGATTTTAATTTTGCCTTTATAACAGGCCATCCAGGCGTCCAGGCGTTCCCCGGGGGACATTTTGCTATGAAAAACAGCTATTGCTTCTCCAAACACAACACGGAAACGGCTAACTGTTTGAGGCGTCAGCGATATTTCCGGGATGAGAATTATTGCATTTTTACCACGCTGGATGACTTTTTTTAAGGTTTCGATATATACCAGGGTTTTACCGCTGCCGGTTACGCCATGCAAAAGTACAGAAGCAAACACAGCGGTTTCAACTTTCTCAGAAAGGATTTTAAGCGCCTTCTGCTGCTCGTGCGTAAGTTGAAACTCCTGTTCATGCTCACTGTAGCCAATATCTGGTCTGCGTTCTACAACTTTTTCGGAAAATACAACAATCCCCTTTGCCGCCATTTTTTGAACCGTCGCATGGGCCATCGACGTCTTTTTCAAAAACTCACTGAAAGACATTGATTCCCCGGCCTTTTCAGAAAGAAACGCGTCCACCTCCGGGCGGCGGCGGGTATATTTTAAAAAATCCGCATGACTGTCCCGGCGAATGCGGTAATCAAGCGGTATATCCACGTATTTTTTTAGCAGTGTCCTGACCCGCGCTTTTTGATGCTTCCGTTCTGTATATACCAGACCTTCGCGGATAAGTATATTTAAAACCGAATAAAAGGATGCGCTACCTGTTTTTTTCCGATAGTAGGATTTGCTTTTACCTGGGGATTCACCGATAAGAAAATACAGTTCCCGGGCCCGGTCATTGATCTCCACATCAGGTTTTTCTTCTACAAGAAATACATGTTCGTTTTCGGCTTCATCCAGGCCACGTGGCAGGGCCAGTTGCAAAGCCTGGCCCCAACTCGATACATAATAATCGGCGATCCAGGCTGTAAGCTCCATCATTATTTCCGAGATAAGCGGTTGGGCATCCAGAACATCCAATACATTTTTTATAGAAGAAAGGTTACTTCTGTCCATCCTACGGACAATTATCCCGGTTATGACCCTTTTGCCAAAGGGAACAAGCGCGCGCATCCCAGGCACGGCATTATCCTGGGCCGGCGTTAATTTATAGGTAAACGGATGATTTACCGGAAGGTTAAAGACAACTTCAACAAATGACATAGACAATTTCGATACGGTTTTTTCTGGAATATAGAGATATTTCAGTTAAAATAATAGGGAAATGCGGTGGGGAAAAGCGGATAAAAACAGGCTGCCGATATAACCGGCAGCCCTAAAATAAATGGCACTTATTCTTTTACGACCCAAACTTTCACAGCAGCCTTTACAGCCTCGTGGAGTTTTATATCGACAGAGTATATACCAAGTGATTTAATCGGCTCGTCTAAGAGCACTTTACGTTTGTCAACATCAATGCCCTGAGCTTTAAGCGCATCGGCAATATTTTGGGAAGTAACCGATCCAAAAAGTTTATCCTCCTCACCAACCTGAACAGATATGGTGCATGAGATATTTTCCAACTTTTTAGCCAATTCTTCTGCCTGGTGTTTTTCTTTTTCTTTTTTCCAGCTTCTTTGCTTTTGATCGTTCTCAAAGCGTTTCTGGTTTTGAGATGTGGCCATAAATGCCACACCTTGAGGGATCAGGAAATTGCGGGCAAATCCATCTTTTACATTTAAGACGGTACCGGCTTCACCCAACCCCTGATAATCCTGACGCAATAAAATCTTCATTGATCATCCTTTGGTATTTAAGATTAACGAGTAAAGTCAGCTACATACGGCAACAAGGCCAAATGACGGGCGCGTTTAACGGCCAAAGCCAGGCGACGTTGCATTTTTGATGATGCCCCGGAAGTGTGACGGGAAATTATTTTACCTTGATCGGTTAAATATCTCTTTAACAATTTTTCATCTTTAAAGTCGATATATTCAATACCGGCTTCTTCGAAGGGACAATTACGTTTCTTTTTACCCTTGTACATTTATGCCTCCTTCTCTTTGGTTTCTTCTTTTACTTCGGTTGTTTCGGTTGTTTCGTCAACAACTTCCCCTTCATCCTTTTCTTCGACTGCTGCGGCCTTTTCTTCGACAACTTCGGGCTCAATCACTTTTTGCCCTTCCTTAGCAACCGGGGCAGGATTCTCTTTATCGGATTTGCTTACGACCGGCGCTTTTACCTGCTCGGTTTCTGCCGCCGCTTTTTTCGCCTTGGCATTGATCTTATGCTTGTCATAAACATAAGTTAAATAACGCATCACGTTATCGTTGTAGTTATAATCCGCTTGCAGGGCGGCGGGGATATTGCCGGTCCCTTCAAATTCAATGGCAAAATAAAACCCGTATTGTTTTTTGCGGATTTCGTATGCCAGACGACGTTTGCCCCATTTATCAACAGAGCGTACTTTTCCGCCATTATCGGTGATGACACTGCTAAAGTGTTCGATAGCGGCATCAATTTCCTTTGGTGGTAACAGGCTGTCTAAAATGACAACTGTTTCGTAAATAGCCATAGATACTCCTTTGGACTATGCGGGGGCATTGCTTTTAAAAGCCCCAGGATTAATGGTGATTTATAATTTAGTAATCAGCGGTGCAATCACCAATGCAACCACCGACATTAATTTTATCAAAATATTTAAAGATGGGCCTGCGGTATCTTTAAACGGATCGCCAACGGTATCGCCTACAACGGCGGCTTTATGCATATCTGAGCCTTTGCCATAGTTCTCGCCATTGACGGTGATGCCCTCTTCGATCATTTTTTTGGCATTGTCCCATGCGCCGCCGGCATTGGCCATAAACAATGCCATCAGAACGCCAGCTGAGGTCACGCCGGCCAATAAACCGCCCAGCATGGACGCGCCGCCAAAGAAGCCAAACAGAAGTGGCACAATAACCGCCAATAAACCGGGCAGTATCATTTCTTTTATCGAAGCCTTTGTGGATATCTCAACACATTTCCCATACTGTGCCTTACCATGGGCGCCTTTATAGTCATTACGATCAGCCTCTGACCATTCCGACATTTCCTTGCCGTCATTTTTCTTTAGGGCAATCAGGGCTTTTGCAAGTTCCGGGATGGTTTTAAACTGACGGCGTACTTCTTCGATCATTGCCATTGCCGCACGGCCAACAGCCTGCATGGCCAGGGCGGAAAACAGGAAAGGCATCATGGCGCCAACAAATAAAGAAGCCATTACCTTCGGATCTGTTAAACTGATGAATTCTAAAACATTATTGGGATGGGTTACATTATAAGCTGTAATAAAAGCTGCAAATAAAGCCAGCGCCGTTAATGCAGCCGATCCAATGGCGAAACCTTTGCCAATAGCAGCGGTTGTATTGCCAACGGCATCCAGCTTGTCCGTCCGTCCACGTACGTCGGCTGGCAACTCGGCCATTTCTGCTATACCGCCGGCATTGTCCGAAATCGGCCCATAGGCATCTACGGCCAATTGGACCCCGGTATTGGACAGCATGCCTACGGCTGCAATGGCAATTCCATACAAACCGGCATAACTGTATGCCCCGATAATGGCAATCGCAATCACCAGGATCGGTACCGCGGTGGAAAGCATACCCGAACCAAGACCGGCAATAATATTTGTAGCCGCGCCTGTAGACGATTGCTCAACAATACCTAAAACCGGTTTTTTCCCCGTTCCGGTATAATATTCGGTCATCATACCAATCAATAAACCCGCAGCCAAGCCAAATATTGTGGCAAAGAAAACACCGGCTGATGAATATGTATCCCCACCAATTGTCCATTGTTGAGGCAACATCGCATCAATAATGAAATAGGATGCAATCACCATGATGAGTGATGACCCGAATTCACCAATGTTCAGCGCTTTTTGTGGACTTCCGCCTTCCTTAACACGGACAAAGAATGTGCCGATAATCGAGGTTAATATACCTGTACCTGCCAGGGCAAGGGGAAGGATAACACCGCTCAGGCTCATACTGCTAAATTCCCGTAAGTTGAGAAAAGAAGCGCCAAGGACCATGGTCCCGATAATCGACCCCACGTAGGATTCAAATAAATCCGCCCCCATACCTGCAACATCACCCACATTGTCACCAACATTGTCAGCGATGGTAGCCGGATTTAACGGGCTGTCTTCAGGGATACCGGCTTCCACTTTTCCAACCAGGTCTGCTCCGACATCCGCGGCCTTGGTATAAATACCACCGCCAACGCGGGCAAAAAGGGCAATGGAGGAAGCTCCAAAAGAAAAACCGGTAATCACGGTTAGAACACGGCCAATGGCGTCAGGGCCGAGGCCAAACATATTTTCATAAAGCAAAAACAAACTACCAAGCCCTAATACGCCCAGTCCAACAACGCTAAGCCCCATAACCGAACCACCGGAAAAGGCAATCTCCAGGGCTGGCCCAAGCCCTTTTTTTGCAGCATTTGCTGTACGCACATTGGCATTTGTAGCCACACGCATACCAATGAACCCTGCTAATGCCGAGCAAAAAGCACCAACGATAAAAGACACGGCAATCATTGGGGAAGAAAGATTGGGGTCGGCAGAAAAAGCAAGTAGAGCGGCAACAATAACAACAAAAATAAATAAAATACGGTATTCCGCTTTTAAGAAGGCCATGGCGCCTTCACGGATATGCATAGAAATCTCAGCCATTTCCGCACCGCCAACTTCCTTCTTTGCAACCCAGGAAGAGCGATAGAAAGCATAAATAAGGGCAAGAATAGCGCTGCCAACTGCAAATAAAACCGTAGAACCCATAATATTTCCTTTTATCTAAATTAATACATTTCCGTTATATAAATTCATCGCTTCATCAATGCCGCATTCAAACCATTTTTCTATACCCATTTTGGCAATTTTAAAAAAGTCGTTTAATTGCTTTTGCTCCATGGATGTAAAATCAGTTAAAACAAAATCAATGGCATTTTCAAATGTGCTGCCGATTCCAAGGCGCATCCGTGGCACATCCAAACTGCCTGTGTGGTAAATAATTGACTTTAAACCGTTATGCCCGCCATCACTGCCTTTTTTGCGGAAACGAACAGTTCCAAAAGGAAGGTTAAAATCATCGCATACAATCAGGGTCTGTTCCAAATCCAATTGATACCGTTCATTTATTTGCGTGAGGGCCTCCCCGGACAAATTCATAAATGTAGTAGGTTTTACGAGAATAATTTCCTGTTCAAAACGTCGGGTTTTTAAAACATAATAATCCCCTTTGCCAGGAACAAAGGGGATTTCATAGTGTAGTGCAAGATAATCCAGAAACAAATAACCAATATTATGGCGGGTTCGCACATATTTTTCACCAGGATTGCCTAACCCCAAAATACATTTCACAACAAGAAACCAACCTTACTCTTCTTCATCCGCTTTAGAAGTGATAACCTCAGGCTGGGTTGCTTCTTCTTCTTCTTCTTCTTCAACTTCTTCGACTTCTTCTTCACGTGCCGCGATCACCTGACAAACCAGATTATCTTCATCATCCAGAATTGTAAAATTCTCGGCTGGTAAGTCTTTAACATGAAAAGAATCGCCGATCTCCAATTCAGAAACATCAATATCTATGGATTCGGGCATATATTTTGGCAAGACGGAAATTTCAAGTTCATTCTTTTGTGCACTAAGCATCCCCCCCATTTTAACGCCGCTGGCTTCACCAACGAGGTTAATCGGAACAGTAACTTTAATTTCATGTCCAGCGGCAATACGCATAAAATCTATATGGATCGGCTCACCTGAAACCGGATGAACCTGAATTTCCTTTAAAACGGCCTGCTCATTTACACCGTCCACTTCAATATCCAGAATGGCATGCTGCTCACGCATCAGTTTCAAAATGGCCTTACTATCAAGCGTAACGGCATTGGGTTCTTCACCGGCGCCATATATAACACCCGGGACTTTATGAGCCCTTCTTAAGCGGCGGGAATCCCCTGTGCCTTTTGCTTTTCGTTTGCTTGCGGTTAAAATTAGATCCGACATTTTCGGACTCCTTACATTTGCTATTGTTACAAAATAATGCAAACAATATGCTTGCATTGTCAAAATTAAGCTGGGGTGCGGGGACTCGAACCCCGGAATGACGGGACCAAAACCCGTTGCCTTACCACTTGGCTACACCCCAGTGAATATATGATCAATAGAAGGGTAATATAAAACTATAAAAAAATCATGTCAAGAATAAGAACTGGTTTTTGAAAATTTTATTAGTGGAAGTTTTTGGTGAGTATAAATTCATTTCCCCTGAAATCACTAAAACGGAAACCATTTTTCCGCAGCATTTTAATGCTCGCTATATTATAGCGGTTTACATGGCAGTAAACCGATTGGTACATGTCCTGGATTTTTGCCAATAATTGTTCCAGTGCCAGAGTCCCAATCCCTTTGCCCCGTTGTTCGCCCAGAACCATTAATATTTGTGCCTTTTGACGCACTGCATCCATCTTGTTCCCAAACACCTTGATATCACCAACCAATCGGTTCTTTATATAAATTTCAAAATAATGGCTAAAGCCCTCAGGGATAGTTGGAGTTTCAGGTTTCCCGGCAATATATTTAGCAACCGAAGGGTCCTTAGACCAGGCTTGGCGCAACTTGTTAAATTCAAACTTTGCTGTTTCTTTCAGGCAAATATCCATATTTTTCTCCAATATCCAATGCCTACAGAATCGTCGGGTTCACAAAAGTCTTTAGCGCAATCCCATACCGGTTGTTTTTCGGTGTGACCGGGCATGTACCAATCATCGGTCCGTGTCCCACAAATAAAAACTTTTCACAGAGTTGCACTAAGCAGGCACAGAGCACACTAAGATTTGTTTTTTTATAAAAAATTTTCTCTGTGTAACTCCCTGGTTCTATGTGTTACCCTGCGTCGGTTTTTTTCAACACGCCCCCGCCGGATGACATCAGAACATTCTTAAAAATCAAGCATTATTGCAAGCCGGTTGGAACTGCCTAAATCATATCCAAATGGCGCATAGGCATAATGTATTTGTACACTATGATAACTTATTGCAAACCCTGCTGCCCAGTTAAAGACGCTCCCCTCCAGATTGATGCCACTATATAAGTTTAAAAATCCATTAAATGTATATTGCAAACCAATCCTGGAGATGACCGGCTGTTCAGATATCCATTGTACCTCCGGCAAAACAAATAGTTGTTTGTTAAAAATATCTCCGGGAACGGTATAGGCAAAACCAGCTTTTATAAACAATGGCAACGGCGTCGATGCTTTTTGTAAAGGGGCCATCTTCCCTACATTGTTCAGCACGGCAGCAAAATCGATTCCGGGTAAAAGCGCTGGCCGCCGGATACCAATATCCATCGCCCATCCCGGGGCGGAATCAAGATAATATTTCTCAAATAAATATTTTGCCCTGGCGCCAATTTCCCAGGATTGCCATTTAGTTGCATAACTGACACCAAGGGTTAAATTATACGCATCCGATATCCCTGCCGGGTTGACCGTAGGGACTTCGCCACGGATCTCAATCCCTGGAAATTTTAAATAGCTTGCAGAAACCGATATATTATGCACGCCATTTGTCAGTTGAACCGCGGCATACCCTTGTGTCGCATCCAACAGGCCGTCATTCACCATCAGCATGGCCGACAGGTGATCCGAAGCTGCCAATGCAGCAGGGTTCTCAGCGGAAAAGCCCACGTCCCCGGCATTGGTAATACCCGCCCCGGACATACCCGCGGCACGTACATCGATACCCATCTTTAATAAACTAAAACCGGTCGTGGTTTGTGCATATAACGGGATGCAAATCAGCATTAATCCAATAAATATTTTTTTCATCTAAGCTATCCTAATCACATTTTATGATATACAATTTAAAAATAAACTTCCCATGAAAACAAATGGCTGCTTCCCTCGTCCAGCACAGATGATACAAAAGCATAGTCCAGCAACGATGTATATCCAAGGAATTTAAAATCAAAACCGGCACCAGCCGTAAGTTGATGATCGTTTAACCCTAAACGAAGTGCCAGGTTCCGGCCATGTATGGCCTCAAAACCTAAATGATTTTTTACCTGGCCAACATTGCTCATTTCAACATCATAGGCAATGTTTAACCATTTGAGCGGTGTATGATAATAGGCGCCGAGCCCAAACAGGCGTGGAAAATTATCCGTGGTAACCCCGCCTCTTTGAAATATCTTTTCCGTGTTTGCCGATAGCTTAGAGCCCAGATCTTTATAGACTGCCCCAAAACTTAAATTTTCTGTCGCCTGATAATAAAACCCGAAATCCCCACCTACGCCTTTGGATGAATAATCAAAACCAGTGGTACCGTCGTTGATATATTCCAGCAATACTTTGATGCTCAGGCCAACGGAAAATTTATCCGAAAAATGCCGGGCAAAACTGGCATAGATGGCATGTGCCGATTGATTAATTTTACCGGTATTTTCCCCAATCGAATTATATGAATTAAGGTTCCCGGTTCCGCTGACCAGCCAGCCAAGGGAAAGACCCGCCGCGGGAGGTACCTTTATGCTAAAGCCAATAAAATTAACATACCTGTCCAGTGAAAGGAAGTTGCTTTCAGCGGAAAATATCTTTTTTTCCTGTTTGCCCGAAAGCGCGGGGTTGTAATAAAAAGAATAACTCCGGGCAGGCGAAGCAATCCCCGTGTTTCCCATGGCCATGGAACGGGCGCCGATACCAATCCGGGTGAAGGAGCCTGCAAACCGGCCATTGGTCGAAGCCAGCATCCATCCGCTTGTCAATAATAAAAGTACAATCAGTTTTTTCATATCATTATCCTGCTTATTTCCGCCAAAACCATTTCCAGCGGAAAGGAGTAAACCGGTTACTATGCCCGGGTATTAATTTATGATGACCACCTTGCCCCAGGATACCTGCCCGTCAATTTTGGCACGAAAAAAATACACACCGCTGGCAACCGTCCGTCCACTGGCATCGCGTCCATCCCATTGTGTGCTCCGATCGGTTTGACCGCTTACATTTGCTTCATAGGCATGGATGGTGATAACCGGTTCCATAGCAAAATTAAACACCTTTATTTCCACATTGCTGTCATGGTCCACGTCATACTGAAAACGGGTATAGCCGCCCCGTGGTGGTGAAAAGGGCGATGGATACGCATAAACAGCGGGTGATTTGCGCACAACCGTTGAAACAAAGGAACGGGTTATATGCCAGCTATAGCCATGATCCGACGTAGAAACCAAACCATCGCTGCCGCCGAGCCACCATTTGGTTCCGTCCGGGGTTTTTTGCGAAGCTGCGGAAAAGAACTCATCATTTAACACTTCTTCACCGGTCAGCTCATCGATGATATGCGGAACGGTGTACCAATCGGTGCCCGCGTTATCGCTTATAAACATCCCCAGATCGGTAGCGGCAAAAACCATTTCGCCATCAAAACCGAAATTATGGGCAAACACCCCGGTCATAACCACATCCCAGGTCTGTCCGGCATCGCTGCTTTTGCTGATCCCGCGCCGCTCCCCGGACCCCAGGGCCTCGACGGTTGCCGCCCAGACAGTATGCGTTTCCGGCTGGTAGGCCAGCGCCACAATAAAATTCCCGGATATGGTCAGGCTGTCATTATCATCATGCACAAAACGTTTCCAGGTTTGGCCGTTATCTGTTGACTTGCTGATGCCTTCCGCCGTACCTACCCACAAATTGCCATGTTCCACAAGCAAGGAAAAGGCGCGGTGGTTTTCATAGTCAAAACTGGAAAAGGGTTTACCATCGGTGGTAACCACTTGCCAGGATTGCCCCATATCATCAGAGCGACGCAGACCACCGCCAAAACTTGCAATCCAAATGGTGCTATCCACAAAGGCGATATCAAAAGTAATGTTTGAAATGGGTGTAGTTGTTGGCGAGTACCGTGTTTCATCACGGCTATCAATCGGCTGAGGAAGATGCACCCAGGTCAGGCCATTGTTCCGTGTATAGGACAGACCGCCGCCGGTCAACAGATCATCGCCTTTTACCGTGGAATCGAATGCCGTTGATACCCACAGGGTAGAATCGTCCATAAATGCCATGGCCGCCGGGCCGCCGTTGCCAATATAATCCTTTGAATTGAAGGATTTCCAGGTCTGACCACCGTTCCCGCTCAGGTTTAACCCAAAACCGGTTGCCACCCAGATATCATTATTTTGCAGCAATAAATCAGATATCCCGTTGCCCAGGATTCCACCTGTTGCCGTTTGAGGGCTGGCAGGCAGACGGAAGTTTTTTTTCAGGATCGTTTGAGCCGCAACCATGTCCGCCCCAATTAGAATTATGGCAACGACAAACAGCGACACAAATTTTAAAAATGATATTTGATTTTTCATTAGGGTTTTACCTCGATTGAATCCTGGCCCATGGCTGATAAATTGCCAACCAGATCGCGTGAATAAAAGCTAAAGACAAAAGTGCCTGTCGCTGCTCCGGTGTCGATGATGGAGGTTAGCGAATAGATACCGTCACCGGCAGTTTTGTCACCTGCCTCGTCAAAGGGATTGGCAATATTAAATGCTTTTCCATTATCTACCATAACAAAAGGCTTACCATTGTTAGACAGGCTTCCATCGGGTTTTCTGGAATAAAAATAAACGGAATCCACATCCGTCAATCCTTGAGGGTCGTTTGCTTTTACACTTATGAAAATTTGTTTTGTGCCACTGGCGGGTTTTGTTATTTGATGAGGCATGGCAATATCAGAAAGCTTTCCTGCCCTGTTTTCTATTTGTATCTTGCGCAGCAGGGTGTCACTTTCCGCGCCAAACTGATCACGGGCCTTAAAGCTGAGTAAATAGGCGCCCTTCAAACCGGCGGCGAAGGATGAATCAATCCCTAAAACAAAAATGGAATCAATATCGCTTCTTTCCCAGGATTTTTTAGTATAGCGTACCGGCAGCATCCCAACTTCACTTATATCCAGCACAATATCGCTAACATCGCCCACACTGTCGGGGTCAAAAACGATGGCCGCCAACGTATCCGCATAAAAGCCGCTTGGCAACAGATCAGGTACAAAGACCTTGTGAAGCTGTGGGATATGATTCTCGCCCATTTGGATTGTTTTTTCGACCACCGGGGCAGTGTTGCCATTTTGATCCGTTGCAGAGAAACGGAAAGTATAAAACCCGCTACGGCTGACGAGATCCTCCGGCGCTAAAAGGTTACGGAATACACCATCGGCAGCGATCAGGTCCCCGGACATTGTAGTGGCGCCCCCGTCATCATATAATTGTGCACTGCTTTCAACGGTATTGTCCGCTGCAACAACCTCAACGCTTACCATCTGTATAGCTTTAACGCCATCCGGGTGTTCCACGCGCGCTTCCACCAATTCCGGAGTGGAACTGTTTGCCGCCCAATAATCCGCCATACGGATATCTGAAATAAGAAATGGTGGTTTTTCCGGTGGTGCGACAGTTGTATCCTGACAGCCGTAAACGCCTACGATCAGCACAAGCAGACTTAACCCTTTTAGATATTTATCCATCCACATTACCTTCATCTTTTATAAATGCTTGTAGTTTAATTATAATTTTGCCGGTGCCTGGAATACGAGGCATATCCATTCACCTTGTTCTGCTTTACGTAAAAATTTCCAACCGGATTTTTCATACACGGGCCGGATGGCTGTTTCGTCGCTTTGCAATAGCCCGGACAACACCAAAAGACTCTCCGTATGAGCATATTTGACAAATACATCGTTGAGCGTTAACAGCACATTACGGTTTATGTTGGCCAGAATAATATCATACGGCTGCGGTAAAACCCCACTGATATCACAACAACGGATATCCAAACGATCGGCAACCGCATTTAATCCGGCATTTTCATGGGCGTTCTCGATGGCCACGGGATCGTTATCAAAGGCTATGATTTCTTTTGCCCCACGCAAGGCGGTATATATCGCAAGGATTGCGCTGCCTGTCCCGGCGTCTAGCACGCTTTTTCCGCTCAGATCCATCATTTCAAGCTGTTCGAGTATCAAACGCGTTGTTTCATGGTGACCGGTGCCAAAAGCCATTTTGGGATTGATGACGACCACCTGTTCCCCTTTTTGCGCCTGATAGCTCTCCCATTCCGGACGGATGACAATATTTTGCCCCATGTGGAAGGTGCGAAAACTCTCCTTCCAGTTTTCGTTCCAGTTCTCCGCAGGAAAACGGGTGACTGTCAATGCAACCGAAGCGCTGTTTCGGCCCATATCGTTTAAAATCAATTTAATTTTATCCGGGATGTCCGCTTGCCAACCTGCCTCGTTAAAATAGAGCACAACCTGGCCAGGCAGCTCATTTATCCCTTCACAACCCAAAGCAAAAAAACCAGCAGAACAGCTTTCCAAAATTATTGGATCGACGTCTAACTTTACTTCAACCCAGTTGCTTTCCATAAGATTTTCCATACAGCTCTCTGCTTTTTAGGATAGATATAACCATTTCCCAGGGGTGTTGCGATGTCACCCTTATGGAATTTATTTACGCTTTAATACCTCTATGGCGTTTTAATGGTTATTGCCGGTCATAAAGTTTGCACCACCGGTCTATAATGTCAAGGCCGTTCGTCAAAAACAACCTTGAGAAGTGTTTGCCCTACAATCTTTAAACTTTTCGGGCTACATTTATCGGGTGTGTCCTGCAGCGTATGCCAATAATTTGTACCATCTTTTCCTTTATACGAGAAATCGATGATGTCAATGAAAGGTATTCCGGCATTTATCATCATGATGTGATCATCGTTTACAGCAGGACCAATACGTTTTACAAATTCCCTATAGCCCAACGCTGCGCCCGCGGACCAAACCTTGTCCACAATTTGCGGGGCATACTGTTGTGATTGATATTCCACAGGTAAGTGCAGATCAGCATCCCCGACCATATCCAGTAAAATACCATACAGTGGTCGATAGGTCTGCAGATTCTCGGCAAAGAAACGCGAACCGATAAAATAGTCTTCATTATGGCCTTCAGCGCCCCAGTCTTCACCATCGAACAGAACAATGTCCACTCCAATGGGCGGTGGCTGTATTTTTAACAAACGGGCAATTTCCAACAGGACCGCTACACCGCTGGCCCCGTCATTGGCACCGGGGATGGGTTTGTTGTGATTTGAGGCCACATCCTGATCGGCAACAGGGCGGCTGTCCCAGTGTGCGGCCAGCATAATACGCTTTTTGGCTTTTAAATTATAGGATGCAATTATATTGACCATGTGCAGGGTCGAATCCGCCCAGGGGCTTTCAAACCTTTGGGCAGAAACCCTTACCGTTGTTTTTTTCAATTCCCGGATAAGCCAGTTGGCACAGGAACGGTGGGCCTTGCTGTTGGGAACCCGCGGCCCAAAAGCGACCTGGGTTTCCAAATCCTTAAAACTACGACCGGCATTAAAATCCGGTGGTTTTGTCTCCCCGCAGGAGAGTAAAAAAACAAGTACAATAAAAAAAGGCCATTTAAAATTCATGCTAATCCTTGATGGCAATATTTACATTTATGCCGAATTCACTATAGCTGTATGTTCCCGAAATTTTATTTGTGGTAGCCCCGGTTTCAAAGAACAAACTGCCCTGAACGCGTGAGTTAAACCGATACGTTGCTGAAGGACGCAGCTTCCACGAGGTGTTGTTTTGCTGCTCCTGAAAATCGCTTGTTCCCGCCTGGCGCTGAAAAGATGTATTATCGGAAGAATCAAAAGTAAGTTGAAAATTGACTTCGTTCTTAAACGTACGTCCTTTAAACGGCCAAATGGGTAAGGGGATACGAAACCCGGTTGACTTGGAATAGTTTAACGAAACCGTCAAACTGTTGTTCTGGGTTTTAGTCGCTCCGCCAGACTGGGAGTAAGAATAGCTTTTTGCGCTGGTCATGCGGATGGTTGTATTCACGCCCCATGTTGTTTTAATATTAAAGCCGATCAACGGCTGCCAGTTATCGGTAAAGGTTTCCTGATAGGTTTCAAAAGTTTTGCCATCGCTGTTAAGCCTTTTCTTCGCATCATATTTTCCACTGTGGCCATGATCGATGGAAATGGACTTAGCAAAGGATTTAAAGAAAAAATACTTTTCCACACCGCTTATTGAAACCGTCCAATCCGGGATAAATTGTTTGAGATCGCCACTGCCCGAATAGCTTTTTTGAGGGTCCGGGGAAAGACTAAAATAGTTGCTCGTATGGGCGCCGGATTTTGTACGTCCGCCATCGGTGGACGTGAAATTGTCACGCAGATTATGCGTAAGCGAAATCCGGACCATATTGCCCATATTAAGCGATGTGGATGTTTTTAGACTTTGGTTTTTGCTAAGCGATGGTTGAATAAGGTTGTTAACACCACTGCCAAGAAGCGTTGAATCCTGCCCCACTCCCGGGTTGTTTGTAAAACCAAATTGATATCCCAGACTGGGCATGTCCTGTAAAAACTGGTTGGATATGGTATTATCCAGCGAATAAGTCATTTTAACGCTTTTCCAGGTAGTCAGAAAATTATACACATAAAGCAAGGGATTTGGGAACTGAAAGGCTTTCTTCTCTTCACTGGCCTTCTCCGCGGTCTTATTATCATCGCTGGGTTTTGGTTTGGGCTTGGCCCTTGGCCTTCCACGCCGACGGCCTTTCTTCGTTGTTTTAGGTGTATAGATTAGTTTGACCAGTTTATCCGGATTTATAGTAGCTCCGACCCTTTTTGTAGTCCGCGACGTGGCTTGCTTATATCTATAGCTGTTTGTCAGCTGATAACGAAAATCGGCGGTATAGTTAAAGTCCGGCTTTAGCCAGCTAAACAAGGCCGGGTTAAATCTACCCTTAAACGACTGACTGGTATTTGTAAGCCGTCCAAAATTAAAACGGGTAAAAATATTTTTATATAATTCACTCCGCGATGTGCTGTCAAAATCCACATCCGTCGTATAATTCCGGCTAAAAGTAAAATTGATTTTATCGGTCAAACGGTATCCGGCCTGAAGCGTACGTTGGGTAGCGGTATTTGCCGTTTTTTTCTCCACCGCTGTGGAATCACGTCTTTTTACCCGGCTTTGTACATCGGAGACGTTTAAGGATGTGCTAAAACTCGATGGCATATAATACACCTTTGTAGCTGCCATACCTTTTAAAACCGGTACACCGCGCAAAAAGCCAAAGGGCTTGACAAATTTTCCACCGGGAAAGGGGATTTTAAATGTATAACGTTCCTTATGTGATGTAGAGTTATTAAAAGCAATATCCCAACTGGACCGTTCAATTTTTGAATAATCAAAATCGAGCAGCAGTTGATCCAAAGTATATTTTACCCAGGGGTTGTTGGACCTGGTGCGTTTTTTAATCGTCGTACCAAGGCCGACCGTTTTATTCGCATTTATTTCCTGGGCAAGACTGCCATCAATGGTACGCAGTCCAAAGAGCGATTGTAATTTCTTCGAGAACGTATCGTTTTTGTACCCGGTCAATTCATCCCTTCGTGGCCGGTATTTGGGTATGCTGCGTGAAAATGCTGCACGGCCATCCACCGGAATGGACATATCCCAGGAAGCGGGCAGGAATTTATCGATATTTATTACACCGGAATAGTTTTGGCGTTCCAGGGTACTGCCCCCGCCAAACTGGGTGCTTATGTTATGAAAATCGGCGTCCTTGCTTTCCCATTCGGCATTTATACGCAGCACGTCGGCCATTTTAAGGTTGGTTTTTATCCTTAACGCCGTAGCGCTTTCCTTCCGGACGTCCGCAAGGCGAAATTCATCCACCCAAATTTCACCGCTAAAACTTTGAGGTGTTTTATTGCGTGCGCCAATTTCAAACAGGCGTATCGTATTTAGGCTTGGATTGCCAACGGCCTTGAAATAGGCGTTTCTGTCACCAGAAAGATTTTGCACCTGCCCGGGAATATCCTTTATTTTCAATATCTGATCAAGGTCAATTTCTACAATATTGCGTTTGTTCCAATCCAGAAATACATCCTGGCCGTACTCATAATAATTATTGGCATCCGCCCCAAAACGGATAAAAAAACGCAGCGGGCTTTCACCTTCATCCGGTGCAGCGGGTATAACCGGATCTGTATTATTGGTGCTGCCATACAAAAAGAATTTTAATTTACGGTAATTTACAAAGGCGATTTTAGAGAACAATGGCTTGCGTGCTTTGGCCACGGAGTAGCCGGGCAAACCATTAAAGTGCATCACCAGTGATTGTTCCTTTGAAACGGCCTTTGTCAACCGGTCCACCTGCCCCTTTACGCCGGGCGGGGATGTATAGGCGTCGGGCCCATCCGGGATAGGTACGGCGTTTTCTTCCGAGTTATATGTTGCCAGGGTAAAGATGGAATCATTTTTTGTAAAGGTTGTAAAATCGTTTACCTGTGGCGGCGGCATGGGTTCTGACACACCGGATTCTTCCCATTCATTGCCAACAAAGTCAATGGTGGCAAAAAAGATGCGGGTGCGTTTTACCGGCAAACCGTTCAACCAAATACGCGCGTTAAGCATTTGCTGGAACGATTCATCGGGGGAGCCGATTTTCTCGTTCCAATCTTTTAAGGGGATACGGAACTGACGCCAGCCTTTTTCAGTTGAACCGGTTATCCACTTGGCGGATTCCGGATCGTTGGGGTCGAGGGAAAAGCTGTATTCAAAATAGGCATTGAGTTCACTCAACTGCCCATCACCATCCAGGTCCTCCGTATCCGGGTAGCGTGGGCCACGGGCATTTCCATTGCCTTCGGTTCCGTTTACACCCGTATAGTCCACACCATCGGGCGTATAGTTTACACCGCGTACCGGCTCAGCCCATAAATCATACGGATCGGCGCCGGGTTGGTCGTGCGGAATGCCGTCGATACCAATATCTTCCCCTTCATCGAGTAAACCGTTATTATTGACGTCTTCGGTATTTAAAAAGCTTTTTGCCGGAAATGTTTTGCCATCGATTATTTGATCGTGTATATACCAATCCTCCGAGATACGCCCCACATCGATATGCACGGTGCCGGTATCGCCCAGAACCCATAGTTCGATATATTTTGTTTTTTGCTGATCGGCATAACTGGCGGTGGAGCGCATAATGCCTACCCATGCGCTGTCCGGGTCACTGGTCGGCTCACGATAAAATTCCAGCCCAAGCACATCGGTGGTCTGGCCGGTTTGAGCATTAACGTCCCGGTTTGGCCAGATGTCCTTGATCAGCACCTGGGTATAAGGGTTAAACCAGGTCAAGCGGGCGCGTGATTTATCCAATTGAACATCCTTTACCGGACCGCCAAGTACATCCACAAATGCCGGGGCGCTGGCTTCCGACCAGGTTTTATAACGGATACCAAGGGTTGTACTGCGTTTTGACGATTCAAAATCATCGATATATGCCACGCCTTTTTTGTCGTTCGTGGAAGGGTTGTCCAGGGTATTGGGGTTGGGCAGGGACTGTGCAAATTCACCTTCGATATTAAAATTGGATTCATCCGTTGTCTCAATAAACGGCAGAGCGTCCAGGGCCCGCGTTATAAAGCGGGGCCGGAATTTGAAGGCAGCGTTCATATCCCAAACAAAATTCTGAAAAGGTTCCTGCCCAACACGTACCCGTGTATCCAGGGTAGATTTGTTGAGGTACAGCGCTGTCAGCCCCATAAACGCATCTTCGTTAAAACGGTACTCCACACGCCCGCCGACAATGGTTTTTTTATCGAGCTGAAAGAGATTGGCCCGCTCATATTTTATCTGAATGCTGGAGCTGCTACGTTTGGCTTCATTGGAGATCAAGGTAAGTTGCCCGCTAAAATAATCGATCGTATAATCCTTGTCACGCTTAAGCGTAGAACCGTTGAGCGTTACCACCTCGCTGCCTTCCAGAATATAAAACCCCAGGTCAAAAGTGGATTTTGTACTTTTGGATGTCACATGCATTTCAAAGGCATGCGCCTCATTACGATCCGACGGACTGGTTAAATCATACATCCGCACCTTATACTTATCGTCCAACTGATTAAAACGACTGTTGGCAAGCGGATCGAACGGACGCAGACTCGGGAACATCAAAATGCCCCGGGCACGATTGATAACATAAGGGTTTAGATCCACCTTTTCATCCCCACCGTCCACAACTCCGCCATTTTCATCGGTAAGATCCAGCCCAAACAAATTCAAAAAAGTGTTGTTGCCCTGGTTTTGCAGCTCTTCACCGGCTTTATTATAAACCAGCTTGATGTCAAAACCGTTTTTTTGGATATTTGTGCCGCCCAGCGAATAGACATTGCGCATCATCAACGGCCAGGTATGAACATAAACGGAATCCGCGTTTTGATTACGTTCCTTGATCAGTTTTAAAAGTACAGGTTTACCGGGATCATTTACCAGGTCTTCGGCCAGGGTGCCATTGCCAAGTTGCCCACCGGTGGTCTTAAAGGCAATCCCTACGATGGTATTGTCATCCGCTGGCTGATTAAGTACAAAATAACCCCGATAGCGGTCATACGTAAATTCCGATTCGTCCAAACGGCGAAAAAAACCGGTCTTCACAATACCTTCCCTGTTTATGGCAGCCACTTCCGCAAAAGATTTATCTTTGAAAGCGTCCGGATTAAAAGCGGCAATGGCCTCCCGACGGTTCGGGTCCTGCGGGCCGACGGATATCCAGACTTCAATCAAACTCACATCTCTGCCGACTTCACAATTAAAGGTTTGCAAATTTTCGGAAAAACCAGATTCGAAACGGTCCCGGTAAAAAGGGTCAATAAAAAAATAACGGTTCTGGATATAATTAATGTCTTTAATGATCGTGGTTGACGAGCTTGAACCACCGGAAATGTTCAGTTCCTGTTGCTGGCCTTTTTCCAGGGAGGCAATGGTCGTAAAATGCAGGTTGCCCAAATGCGCGCTGGCTTTTAAACCAAATAAACCCTGGTTGCTCCCGCCAAAAATAACATACTTTGTAGAAGGGAGGGAAAGCGAAACATTTCCGGCTTCAATTTTATCGATTATCTCATCGTCGTACCCTTCATATTTTAATTTTAGGGTATTTTCGATGTCGGTCACGGCCTCACTGTTCTGTTGCACGGAAACGGTTACCTTATCACCAATCTTGCCTTCCACGGTAAATTGTTGGGTTTGGGTAAAACGCGGACTAAAAGTGTTTTGATTTTCACGGGCATTGATGGCAGAACCGGATCGTTTTTCGGTCCGGCCGGAAAGGTCAAAAGATATATTACCGGTTACCCGCAGGGATATTTTGTCCGATCCAAATATCCGGGTAAAGGTTTCGTTTTTTATCCGGATGGGGATATCGAGTTTTAACGCACCAAATTCATTGTTTTTATTACCCGTTATGGTAGTAAAGGCCTGCTTGAAAAGCATTTGCTTCCATAAATACTGCTCTTTTAATTTGATGTAGGTTTCGAAATCCACGACGGCGGGGAAAGCAAAATGAATGCCCCCAATCGTTTCACTTACCGTGAGGTATCCACTGGAGTCAAGTTTTGTTTCACGTTTTAGTACGGGGGGCGCAATGTTAAAGGCAAGCGAAACCACAGGGTAGCTTTCAAGGCTAAAACGGGGGTTTTCAAAAAGCCGCACCGTTTGAGGCGGAGCGGGCAATTTAAGCCCGGATTGGGCCCAGCTTTCCCCGGTTGTACCTATCAGGAACATAAACAGCATAAAACTATATTGACGAAGGGTCGGTCCCATAGACCAATATTTCATAAAACCAATGGATTAAAAATTAAACTCGGTAACAAATTGTACGGGACGCCCTCCTCTGTGGTTAAAGAAGTGTGAAATTTAAATTGAAGAGATGGATATATCAAGATAAAATTACAGAACCATAAAAATATGCATATAATTGGTAATATCCTTAAATTAGCCGTTTAATTTTTCCAATTTAATATTACCTAAAGCCATGGAACATTATTGTCGATCCTTCATAACAATTTATCCAACTTTAAATTGAAAAAATTGTTCAAGTTAATATTATTATGTTTTAAGGATAAAAGTATGGCACAAAAGATAAACTTCCCGGAGCAACCTGTTTTTTACCGGGAGCTGAAGAAAAGGGTAAACAATTACTTCGAAGAAAACAACCTTGCCCGGAGCGGTGGGTGGCGGATCATGTTAAAGGGGGGGGTTATCCTTGCCTGGTTACTTATCTCCTACATCCTGTTGGTTTTTTATACCAGCGGATGGCTGAGCGGGCTTTTTTTTTCATTTTTGCTTGCCCAGGGGTTCGTACTGGTCGGCTTTAATATCATGCACGATAGCGTGCACGGCTCCTTTGCAGGCAACAGGAAACTAAATAAATTGTTGGGTTACACGCTGGACCTGATTGGTGGCAGCGAGCGGCTGTGGTACCACAAGCACAATATCCTGCACCATACCTATACCAATATTGCCCACAAGGATACCGACATTGACAGCAACGGTCTTCTTCGTTTAAGCCCCGAGCAAAAATGGCGCCCCTGGCACCGCTTTCAAATACTTTATGCGCTTCCGGCATATGGGTTTTTAACCCTTTCCATGGTGGCTTTTACCGATTTTCAAAAGTTCTTTTCAGGTAAAATCGGAGATTATAAGCTCCCCAAGCCATCGCTGTCGGAAACCACGGTTTTCTTCCTGGCCAAAGTTGCTTACTTTAGTTACATGCTAATTTTTCCCATGCTGTTTAACCCGGTGCTTTATGTGATCATCGGATTTTTAACCGTTCATCTCATTCTTGGATTTACTTTTTCCATTGTGTTTCAATTAGCGCACACGGTGGAAGATAATTCATTTCCGGCGGTTCCTGCCGGGAGCGGGGCCATGGAAAACGAATGGGCGATTCATCAATTGCTGACCACCGCTAATTTCTCGATAAACAACCCTGTTATTTCATGGTATGTCGGTGGATTGAATTTTCAAATCGAACATCACTTGTTTGCAAAAATCAGTCATGTTCATTACCGCAAAATAAGTAAAATTGTAAATCAGACCTGTCAGGACTTTAATGTTCGCTACACAGCCTACGGCAATATTTTTAAAGCGCTTGGCCGTCATCTATTGTTTTTATACCACATGGGCAAAAAGCCCGTTAGAACATAACCCGGGAAAAAACGGGCTGTCCAACTGTAAGATGATGCCATGAAAATACTACATCGTTATATATATAAAGAATTGATCGGTCCGTTTCTGTTTAGCCTTTCGATCATTATGTTTTTGTTTTTGATGCAATATTTGGTCAAAATCATAAATGAGATATTTGGCAAAGGCCTGGCCCTTTTTACTATTTTTAAGCTGATTGTTTTTAATCTTGCCTGGATGATGGCCCTGGCCGTACCCATGGCCACCCTTCTGGCCGTATTGATGGCTTATGGCCGATTTTCCGCAGACAATGAAATCATTATTCTAAAATCAAGCGGGATCAGCATTTACCGGATGATTCGCCCGGCGCTTGTTTTCGGCGCGGCGCTGACCGTTTTTATGCTATATTTTAATGATCAAATTCTACCGGACACCAATCACGCCGCCCGTCAGCTCTTTCAATCGATCCGTCAAAAAAAACCAACACTTACCTTAGAAGAACATATATTTTTCAAGTTTCCGCCCTATTCGTTCGTGGTGGACCATATAAAAAAACCGTTGTTAAACGAATGGGTTGACGCATCCAAATTACTCGGCCCGGAATACCAGGCGGCCAAGGGCGTGGACCGTCTGGAAGGCATCACGATTTTTGACAATAGTTCGCCGAAGCAAACGACAACCATCACCGCTAATACAGGCTACATGGTATATTCCAAGCCACGCAAGACACTGATCTTTACCCTGTTCGATGGCGAATATCATGATTTAGACATCAAAAAACCCGATGACTATCAACGCTCGCATTTTGAAAAACAGATCGTTAACATTCCGGCGAAAAACTTTGAACTGGAAGAGCACGAAAGCCATTTTCGCAGTGACCGGGAGATGAACATCAAAATGATGTATGCCAACGTGATCAAGAGCCGGTTGGAGATCCAAAACCAAAAGCAAAAAATCAAAGCAGAAATTCAAAGACAGATACTGCCAATGGATAAATTATTAAAAATTGCGGCCGTTCTGCCCGCGGGAGCAGACACATCCGCTCTGGCATCCATAACAAAACTTAAAACCCGTCCGGCCCGCCAAAGGGCCCTGCGTCAAATACAGCGCAATAAACAAACCCTTAAAAGTAAAATGAGCGTCGTTGCCAATAAAAAACGCATTGTTGACAAGTATATGGTTGAGATTTACAAAAAACTGTCCATTCCCTTTGCCTGTATCGTTTTTGTAATTATCGGCGCCCCGTTAGGGATCATGTCCCGTAAAGGCAACCTGGGCACGGCGTTCAGCCTAAGCCTTGGTTTTTTTGTTGTTTACTGGGCCTTTCTTATCGGCGGGGAAAAGCTGGCCGACCGTAACATGGTGTCGCCCTTTATGGCAATGTGGTCCGCAAACTTTATAATCCTTGCCGTTGGGTTGTTACTTTTATACCGCTCGGTAAAAGAAAGTTCTTTTATCCACTGGGAAAAACTGGCCAAACTGTTTAAATGGAAAGCCACCAATGTAGAAAGCGGAAAATGAAAACGCTGAACATCTATCTGATAAAAAAATTCCTTGCCACACTTGTTTTGGCCCTAATGGGCTGGATCGTCATTTTTGTAGTGCTGAACATGGTGGAAAACCTGTCCAAATTTATTGACAACGGCGCTTCCATGGGACAGTTTTTTATGTATTACATCTACTTGGTGCCTTATGTTATCAGCCTAACCCTGCCCATAGCCATGCTTATTGCCGCCTTATTTTCTGTAAGCCAAATGTCCGGGCATAATGAAATCATTGCCCAGCTTTCCGCCGGGATAAGCCTCTACAAAATTCTGGGGCCGCTCTTTGTTACCGGTTTGCTGATCAGTATTCTTTCCGGATTTTTTGATGAATATGTTGTACCCGCCTCCAATCAGGAACGTTTTAATATCGAGCGGTACGAAATCCGTCATGAACCCAGGAATATTGGCTACAGCCAAAACAATATTTATGTCCAGGATACCCATAACCGTAAGTTGGTTATAAAATATTTCAACAGCGGAAAAAAAACAGGGCATAATGTAAGTTTCCTGCACTACAATGGCGCTTCAATTACAAGGCGTTTCGATGCATCACGCATGGTTTGGCAAGACAGCAGTTGGCATTTGAGCGATGTACGCATCCGCAGCTTTAACAAAAATGGAGAGACAATCCGCTATTTAAAGGACACTCTTATTACCGATAGCCACATTACGCCGCGCGATCTGACAAGGATACAAAAACGTCCCGAAGAGATGAGCTACAAGGAGTTGGGCGCCTTTATCGAAAACTTAAGGGCCATCGGAGCGGATACACAAAAATGGCAGGTAGAAAGAGATTTGAAACTTGCAATGCCATTTGCTAACTTGATTGTCATACTTATTGGCGCCCCATTTGCATCAAGGAAAAGACGCGGCGGAACCGGATTAAGTTTTGGCATTAGTCTTGCCATTAGTTTTGTTTTTCTGGTAGTTGTGCGCATCGGCCAGGTACTCGGCCAACAGGGAACGCTTGACCCACTATTAGGAGCATGGTTAGGAAATATCTTGTTTCTGGCTTTTGGTATTTATACCTTGCTCACGGTTCAAAAATAAAACCCTAATTTTATGGCCCGTAAGATATTACACGAAATAATTCTGATTGCCTTTGCCTGTTCACTGGCCTTTGCCGGAGATGCAGGTGATGACCGGCAATTGCACAGTTTTGATAAAAACATCAAAGTTGATGGCTATCTAAACGAAGACGTCTGGAAAAAGGCCACACGTATCAGCAATTTTTATACCTTTCAGCCCACCGAAGGCGACCCTGCCGGTGAACGGACAGCCCTTCTTCTTGGATATGACGCCAATAATCTGTATGTGGCCATTATCTGTTTTTACGATGACCCCAAAAAAATCCGCGCATCCATTACCAAACGCGGCAATATTTTTGATGATGACTTTGTTATCCTTTACCTCGACACCTTTGACGATGCAAAAAACGCCTATCAATTAGCCTTTAACCCGTTCGGCATCCAGGCCGACGGTATTTACACCGAACACGGCGGTGAAGATTTTAACCCTGATTATATCTTTGAATCCTTTGGGAGAATTTTTCAAAAAGGTTATATCGTTGAGGCGCGTATCCCATTTAGCAGTTTAAATTTCCCAAATAAAAATGTGATGAATTGGCGCTTCGGTTGCCTGCGCCGCACCCAATACCTTAACCATGATGTGGTTTGGCCCAAGATGACCCGTTTTTCCACAGAATGGGTTGCTCAACTTGGCCGTCTTAATGATATTCGTGCCATCCGCACCAACCGCCCCATAGATATTCTGCCAGAATATTCCTACTTACGCGGAGATAAACTCAACAGCACGACTAATAAATTGAGCACGGTACGTTCCAAAGGTGATTTTGGCGCGAGTTTTAAATATGGTATTACCTCTTCGCTTAATACAGATCTGACTTATAACCCGGATTTTAGCCAGGTTGAAGCCGACGCCAATAAAATCGACATTAACCTGCGGTCTCCGCTATATTATAAAGAAAAACGACCCTTCTTTTTAGAAAGTACCGAAATTTTCCAAACGCCTATAGAAGCAGTATATACCCGTCAAATTGTTGACCCCATTGCCGGGATAAAACTAAGTGGCCGGATTGGGGACTACTCCATTGGCCTGCTTTCCGCGGTCGATGACTACCGTGGCAGCAGCGATTATTTATCATCTTTAAATGCGGGGCCAAGCGATACCCTGCAAAAATATTATGGCCACAAAAAAGCGTATAATAATATTTTTCGTTTAAAACATAATGTTTTTTCAAACAGCATAATAGGCGCTTTAATAACCGACCGGGAATTTGGCGACAGCTATAACCGTGTTTATGGTCTGGACGGCCGCTTCTCCATTGACAAAAACAATGTCTTTACCGGGCAGGTTTTATACAGTCAATCGCGTGAAATAAATAGCCCTAACAATATTTCTGACCGGGCATTGTACGCCGATTACTACAGTGGCAGCAAATGGATGAATGTCCAGTTTTTATTTCAGGACTACGGGCCCGGTTTCCGCATGGAAAACGGTTTTATCGCCCGTTCGGATATTCTTGACGGCGGTATCCGTAAAGGCGGAGTTCAGGCCTGGCGCGACTTTTTGTGGCAGGATGGTTTTTTGCAGTTTTACCGGCCCTATTTATATCTGAACACAATTTTCGACTATAAAGGTGATAGCCAGAATAAAAATATTTCATTGTCCAATTCTTTCCGGGACCAGTACAATACAGGCCTCGATCTTTCGTACTATTATAGCACCGAACGTTTTGCGGGACTGGAATATCAGAAACACAATTATGCCATCAATTTATGGAACCACTCTTTCGAGTGGCTTAATCCAAGATTTTATTATTTTAGCGGCGACGCCATTTACTATAGTTATAGTTCACCATTTTTAGGTCGCAGTGACTATTATATTTTTTCTTTAAACCTTAAACCCTCACCAATGTTCAGGCTTTACTTTTCCTATAAACTCTATAAGTTTAGCGGTATCCATGATGACTTTGACTATGGATTGGAACAAATTATCCCACGTTTACGGATCGATTGGCAAATTAGTCGTTATCTTAGCCTGCGCGTTATAAACGAAATGGTTATCCGGCGGTATAACGCTGAAAGTGCAAAACCCTTCAACAGCAGCACACTTGCCCCGGACGTTCTGCTAAGCTATGCCCCATCCCCGGGGACCGTATTTTATCTCGGATATCGCGATCTCCAAAGCCAAAGCGAAGGTTATAACTCCGGTTGGCTTTTAAAGGATTATCGTCAAAATGAACGCAGCTTATTTTTAAAACTATCCTATTTGTTCCGTGTACAATAATCCACTTTCCAGTGAACTGTTTCTTAAATACAGGCGCATTTGAAATAATTGCTCTCATGAAAGCGTTTAAAGTTTAGCTCATAAAAGCGGAATATTATGTTAAAAAAAATGGTCCTCCTTTTTCTTTTTTCCATCTCGGTGCTCAGCGCTCAGAACTGGCTTGAACCTGCTTATGGCGTGTGGGGGATTGGCGCCAGTGTGCGCGATCAGAACTATCATGGCACAAAAGCAGATATGACACCAGGCCTGTTTGTTTTTGGCGGATATGATTTGTTTTTTATTGAAGCAAACCGGGCAGGCTATACTATTTACAGGGACGGTTTGTACTTTGCGTCCGTGGTTGCCCAGATACGTACACACCAATATCGGGTTAAAGCTAATGGTTTGTCGCAGCGAAAGAGGGCAATTGAGGCCGGGTTTCATATCGGACGTCGTTTGGGGAACGGCTTTAATGCACGCTTTATAATTTTACAGGATATAATTAAAACACATAAATCATGGGAGGCCGAACTTCAGGTTTACCGGGCAGAGCATTTTGGAAATTTACGTCTATTGACCGCTCTCGGTCTCCAGTTACAAAGCAGCGGTCTGGTAAACTATTATTATGGCACATCCACCTATCGTCCGGACAAAGCGCTTGGCGCCGAACTAGAGATGATTGCGACCTACCGTTTACAAAAATGGGCGGTCTTTAGCGGCCTGAGAATTTATTGGTATAACAAATCGGTATCGTCAAGCCCGCTTGCCGCATCGGCAAATATAAATCAGTTTTTCTCTGGATTTGGTTATTACTTTTAGATGCGGTTTTTGTTAAGCAAGATCAGTCATCGTCACGATCAATTCTTTTTTTTCGCATTTTCTTTATAGCGGAACGTTTCTTTTTACCTTGCAGGCGGATCAGTTTCTGCCCTGCAGACACATGGGTTGCCCGCCGTCTTTTGGGAAAGATTAGGGCCGTTTTTATCAGTAAAAGCAATCTTTCCGCGGCGTCCTGACGGTTACGCCATTGCGAACGTCCTTTTTGTGACACAACACGTATGTTCCCGGATGCCGTAATCCGGCCACTTAAATTTGCCATTAATCGCTGCTGTTGGGACGGCGTAAGACCTATAATGGCCCCCAGCGGACAATCCAGAACCACCTTCGTATTGGATGTATTTACATGCTGCCCGCCCGGCCCGCCACTATGTGTGGTTGATATGGAGAAGGCTGTATCGTCCACAAATACACCCTCTGCTATTTTAATCTGCACAGAAACAATTCCTTCTAATCACGAAAATTTTCAAATTGCAGCGCAACATCCAAATCCGCGTTTTTTATTGTTGCCATTACCTGCTGTAGGTCATCGCGTTTTTTACCGCTGACACGAACTTTTTCACCCTGAATGGCGGCCTGGATCTTGAGCTTGCGGTCCTTGACCAGCTTAACAATTTTTTTTGCCGTTTCTTTATCGATTCCCTGTTTAATGGTTATTTCCTGACGGGCACCCTTCCCGGACTCAAACACCTTGCCCGCTTCAATAAATTTCAGGTCAATATTTCGCCTGGACAGCTTGGTCAATAGGATATCATACATCTGTTTCACCTGGAAATCCGAACCCGATGAAGAGGTGATCAGCTCGTCCTTCATCTCAAAATTTGAATCCGTTCCTTTAAAGTCATAACGGGTGGTCACTTCTTTATTTGCCTGGTCAACAGCATTTGTAAGTTCATGCATGTTCACTTCCGAGACGATATCAAATGATGGCATATTTCCTCCTTATTTTTATAAACAATAATTACAAAAAGACAAAGAATGTATAATGGTTGCACAATGCCACATCCATACCCGCCAAATCTTCATCGTATTCCCTTTTTATATACGGTCCGGGCACATTGGCATAACTATTGAAATAGTCAGAAAAACATCTGCTATATTCGGGACCCATTGATTTAACGACAAAATTACATAAACCTGCAATGAAGGGCAATCCTGAATAATAACCGGGAGTTCCGTTTTATACAAATAAACGTTACTATTCAGCTGTATAAAAACAAGAATGGATTCATGATAGCCTACAGCCATATAATGTGTTATAAATAACCGCAAAGGCGCGAATACGCAAAGAAAATCATAAAAACTTAGCGTCTTAGTGCCTTGGCGGTAAAAAAAGAAATATAAAAAGTTGGCGATAAACATTGAAGTCAAAATTTAGAACACAAAGCGTCATTTAGCTGAATAGTTACAAATAAACACATGTTTTAATATCCTCCGGAATAAATAGATGATGCTGGGAATAAATAAAATAATTGTACATGAACCAGGTTGATTATAATGAATAAATATCTGATGGTATTTTTGCTTTTTCTGCTGAGTTTTGCCCAGCAAAAAAACACGGCGTCGGTTAAGCAAATTTCCGCAAGTCGAATTAATCAGGCAAAAAGCCCGCTGCAAAAATCGGTCGTTTTTACCGACTACCGGAAATTTTATATTGGTTTCCTTTATCGCGATCACGTGCTGGACGTAATCACTCTCACCATCCGAACAGTTGAACAACAGGATTCGACATTAAAAATGAGCTATACGATTAACAGCCACAATTCCCGCAGAAATGGGACGGGCGAAATCGATCCAGGTAAATCATTGATCCGTTTTGAAAACCTGGCGGTTGGACGGATACTAAAACCACAGGATGGAAAATTAGTATTTGAATCCATGGCCAAAGATTCGCTAAATTATTGGAAATTGAAGGAGAAGTAGAATGAAATATATTTATATCCCACTAAGCCTTGTCCTGTTTTTTTCTTGTAATCAACAAAAGGTAAAAAACCTGGAGAAAGAGCTTCAACAAGTAAAAAAGCAAAATGAACTGATCCGTGACCAATCAAATCAGAAAGATAATTTTATCGAAGAATATACCGGCACGCTGAACGATGTCTATGATAATCTTGAAATTATCCGTAAGCGTGAAGGCCTGATCACCGCATATTCCAAAAACCTGGAAAACAAACAAAAAATTGGCGTCCGGGAGAAAATGCTTACCGATATCAAATCAATCGATAACTACATCACAACGTCTAAGTCAAAACTTCTCCGTTTGCAAAACCGTTACCGAAAAGTTTCTGTTAACAGTAAATCGTTTGAAAACACCATAGAAAAGCTTACCAAAGAGCTTGATGAACGCGAAAAATACATCAAGGAATTGCGCTTGCAAATCGATGATTTGAGTCAACAGGTAACCAGTACAAATGCTGAATTACAAGTAAAAAATGAACTGATAGAGGCACAGAGCGAAAAAATGAAAATGGCCTTTATGGTTATCGGCACCGAAGACGAACTGGCGGCAAAAAATATAATCAGTTATAAAGGAGGCATTCTCGGGTTTGGGCAAACGATCGTTGTAAGCCCTAAATTAAACTCTGCGGATTTTACCCCTCTGGATATGATGGAAATGGATTCCATCACCATCCCGGCAAAAACCGCTGATGTTCAGGTGGTCTCCATCCACGATCCGCAATCGTACAGCTTAACCCCGGACAGCACACGGCAGGCAACAATATTTCAAATCAGCGAACCGGAAACCTTTTGGCGTAGCAGATACCTGGTTATCATTGCCCCCCGTAAACCTGTTATTGACAAATAGCGCCGGGATTTGCTTTTACCGGGTCCCAGGATTAAGACCCATAGCTAAAAAGATTTCGATATTATAAAACGGAATATTTTTTAAACCGGTGTTACAGACCCGACGAAATCCGATGTGTATTTTTCAAACCAATCAAGCAGCCGCAGTGTTTTCACATAGAAGCAATAGCATATTAAGCGCATCAAACTTCATTTATTGCTTTTAGCGCATAGAGCAATGGCAGCTTTCCCGCAAGCGAACGGATCTGGAAATGCGCGTCCTCTGTCGCAATCATATCATCAAAGCAATTGTAAGGGGAATAATCGTACTCGGAAAAATGGGCAATCCGCAATTGTTGTCCTAAAAGCCCACCCAATACATCGCTCAGGCTATGGTTCCAGCAGACAGACGTTCCCCCGGTTTTTTGCCGGGAATCGGCATAGCTCCCGGATTCGTGTTCAATGATGGCCTCACGGTTAAAATAGGAATAATCTATCGTTTTGAATCCGGGCCCGAACACCCAGGCCATGGGATGGAACTCCACCAGAATAAGCATCCCGCCCGGCTTTAGAAAATGTTTTACCGTTTCCGCCCAACGCTGCATATCGGGCAGCCAGCCTAAAACCCCATAAGAGGTAAAAACAATATCAAATTTTTCATCGAGTAAGCCGGGCAATTCATACACATCACTTTGGATAAAGCGGGCATCTAACCCTACGCTATCGGTCAATATCCGGGCCTGATCAATCGCCACACCAGATAGATCCACACCACATACACGGGCGCCAAGACGGGCCAGAGAAAGTGTATCCAGCCCAAAATGGCATTGCAAATGCAACAGGCTTTTATGAGTAATGTCTCCAAAAAGTTCGGTTTCAATAGGATTAAGACTGCTTGCGCCTTTCAGAAATCCTGCGACATTATAAAAATCGGATTTAAAGTGGCATTCGGTCCGTGCATCCCATAACCGGCGGTTATAGGATTTATAATCATCCATGGCTGTTAACCTTTTGTTTTATCGACAGAAATTTTTAAGCTTTGGATATGATGCATCCAGACCATTTTTTGCAAAGTGCTAAATATTATCGTGAAACAACTAAAGCGCAAATTTTTTGAATGATTTATATCCTGCCCGGTTATATCTTGAAAATATTGTTTGGCAGCCTGATCTTAAACCTACTAACTTTGTGGAGTGAAAATCAATCTAAGTTATGGCTGTTAAGAAATTGCTAAGCAAAAGTAAGAATCATTTTCCTGTTTCACTCTTTTAGGGGCCGGATTTGCACATATACCAATCAATATTTCTGATAAAAAAAATGGATTGCCCGGCGGAGGAGCAAATTATCCGGATGAAGCTCGAGGACCTGCCCAATATCAAAAAACTGGAATTTGATATCCCGGCGCGTACCCTGCATGTATTTCATAGCGGGGACAACGGAGAGATAAATGCGCGCATCAATAGTCTGAATTTTAACGCCCACCTGCAATCCAGCGAAGAAAGGGTTCTCGCCGATACCGATGGCAGCGGGGATCCGGCCTTACAAAAACGCTTGCTGTGGTCGGTGTTGATTATAAACTTCAGTTTTTTTGTTTTGGAGATGGCTATGGGCTGGATCGCCGGCTCCATGGGCCTGGTAGCCGATAGCCTGGACATGCTGGCAGATTCTTTTGTTTACATGCTAAGCCTGCTTGCCGTAGGCGGCGCGCTGGCCAAAAAGAAACAGGTCGCCCGGATCAGCGGTTATTTCCAAAGTGTTCTGGCCCTGGCCGGGTTTTATGAAGTGGTCCAACGTTTTATTTCCCTTGAACATCCACCGGACTATCGCCTGATGATCATCATTTCACTTCTGGCGCTGGCAGCAAACGGCTACAGTTTGTACCTGTTGCAAAAATCTAAAAGCAACGACGCCCACATGAGGGCCAGTATGATTTTCACATCCAACGATGTGGTCATCAACAGCGGCGTTATCCTGGCGGGCATTTTGGTGCATTTTCTAAATTCCGCCCTGCCGGATTTGATTATTGGCGGCCTGATCTTTCTTGTTGTTATCCGTGGCGCCATTCAAATTTTAAAGTTGGGAAAGTAATCCCATATCTTTTAAGATAAAGACCTGCCCACCGGTAGGCGGCGGCCCATAATTCAACATTAGATCAATCATTTGGACAAGCTTTTTTCGGGCTGGAGAACGAATCAAAGAAGGCGATGTCATCCGGTTTTTGACTGACGCCGATATACAAATCGGTTATCTTCCAGGCGCCGGGCCGTTTTACACCGTCCACATAACCGCCGCTGGTTTGGGTAAAGGCAATCTGGCTGGCAACCCTTCCTCCAATCGATTTTAAATAAATACGGTTTTTTGATGAACGTCTTTTATCGATGGACGGTGTTTGGCAGTACTGATCCCTGAATTTGGATTGTCTGTTAAAAGCATTGGCCACATTATTATTAATAATATCGGCCCCTCTTTGATTTAACCCAACCATACTCCCCCTTACAAAAAATTGTGGCGCCAAAGTTTTCATTAAAAAAGCCTCTACGCTTTCCGGGGTTCTCTTATGCAGTTCCCGGTTCAAGGCAAACACCAAATCTGTTCCGCTTTTAAATTGAGCTACGAATACTTTTGGCAAATTACTTGCAGCAGCCTGGGCTTTTCGTTCACGATCCACATCCGCCAGGGTTTTCATAGCCCGGATTTCATCGGGGCGATAGGACTTGCGATTGGATGTTTTACGTGAACGCCGAATGGCTAAAAAACCTTTCCAGGGCTGATCATCGGAATCCCGATAGAGACGCACTTCATAGGTCTGTTGGATATCCTCAAGATCGGTGTTGTTTACCAGCGCGCGAAACTCAGCCACCATATTCAGGGACATGGAATTGGTACTGTGCCAGACAAATTGCGGATCTTCGGAAATATAGAGGGCTTTTATATCCCCAATAATTTTATTATACCAATAATTGGAGACAAATTTTTCCATATTATTTTGCACAAGTTGTAAAATTTCCTGACTGGATGGCGTGCCCATTCCTAAGTATTCATTGGATATGACGCGGAATTTCCAGTATTTGTACTTACTGCCGTACATTTGATAAACAGCATCACCGACTATTTTTAAAGTTACGCCCTTCTTTTTGGGATATTCACGGATCACTTCAACACCGCGCACATATTCCCACGTCCCATAGTCACTGCTCCATTGTTTATGGCCCTTTTTCTTGGTTAATTTGACCGAGATAACGCCGGGACTTTTCATTTCTCGTATGACTTCGGCATCGCTGACCTGACTAAATGCAGGTTTGGGCAAGACGCTGATCATTAAAGCGATCAAGGCAAAAAACACAGCGCGGATCATGGGTTGGTTAAACATAGAGGCCTCCTGAAAATGAGTGGTGAAATAGTAAATATTTGTAATAAACGAAATAAAGTATAAGAATTTTGTTTCCTGGGTATCGTAATATAGATCACATCAGGTTTTATTCTTTGCCATGGCAATAGGGTAATTTACCCTCCTTTTCTCTTATCCGGAGCCCATAAATAGTTTTGTGTAAATACCTTTTGTTAGTTGTTCAAATTTACACGGCCTTCATAATGCACCGCAAATTGATTAATGGCCTGGTTCCAGTTGCGGATCGGCATTTTCCATTTCTTC
>CAYWBI010000008.1:51476-55285 GCA_964456445.1 uncultured Calditrichaceae bacterium | reverse complement strand
ATAGACTGAAATCGGTGCGTTGTAACAAATATCTGGAACTTCTTGTAAATATGGCACTGGATTTGTAGCTGTAATTGCTGTTGGATAGATAATTTGAAAAATTAAAACCTTGATTCATGTCTGGAGTATCTTTTGAAATTGCGTATAAAATATTTTCATCACCTTTTGTTTATCACTTATATTTTTATGAATGCCAACCTCGCAGGGCAAACTTTTTCACCCACTGCCGGAACACCTGTCGGTGATGGTTTGCATCCCCGTTTGCTGATAACTCAGGGCAACCTGCCGGGTTTGCGTACGGCCTTGTCCGGCTATTTATGGAACCATTATCAGGATTATGTCAATTGGGCATCGAGCTCAAATGATAATGATAAAACCAATATCCTTTATGAAGCTGGTCATGACCCGCTTCGCGCCTTAATGCTTCACCAGGCATTTATTGCGGCTGTGGGACAGGTAAATGGCATTAGCTATCCAATTTCGTTGCAAAAATATGCTTCGCGGGCCATCGCTCATTTAATTGCCAGGCTGAATGCTGGTGATAAACTATCATTTGTAGCCGCTTTGACGTATGATTGGACGTATAATTATCAAAGTGATGCTCAGCGACAGCAAATTGCTACCATTATGGATACGCGCCAACTGACCCATAAGGTGTTCACCCTTACTCTGAAGCAACCGGATTTTTCGCCGGAACAGATGTTCAGCAGTAAATATTATGAAGTATTTCAGCCTTGGTTTTTGGGGATTTCCTTATACGGCGATGGCCTGGTGGATGCTGATGCCCAAAAATCGGTCAATACATTTTACAGCACCATGCTTCATAATGGATATTTGGATGCGGAGAATTTTGTGGCCGGAAACACGGGTGGTTGGAGCGAATGGATAGGATATTCTTCATGGCATCCCCGTTCACACATGCTCAACATTTTAGGTTGGCTAACGGCTACGGGTGAAGATTATATTTCAAATGGCGGCGGTCTTCCGGGAAATGCCCTGAAAAATTATCCCGTTTACATGCGTTATGCCATGGACCCTCATAAATATTTTAATAGTTATTATAGCTATGTGCGTACTGGTGATGCCGAGGCGACTGATCCCTCTTTTCGCCATCGTTCCATGCGTGAGCAGATTTATCTGTTAACCGGTGCCCTACAGCAGGCCGGTATGAACGATCGTGCTGGTTTGCTACGGGATATGATTGAAAAATATAACGTGGAATGGCCAAGCTATAAACATTATTTTTTATATGGGCTACTGAGTAAATTTCAGTCCATTCCTGCAAAAACTCCTGCAGATTTAAATCTTAAACATTCTTTATGGGCCAAAAATACCGGTGTCTTTTTTGCCCGCACAGGCTTTGATAAAACTTCCGATGGTGTTTTTGCAGTAACAGATGGACATTTTCGCTACGATGGGCATAAGGGCGCTTTTAATAAACCCGGTTTTTTATTAAATAAATTTGGCCCGCTTGTCAATACACGTCACGTTGCACACCGAGGTTACGGGAATCTAAGCGCGTACCCTGGAGGCTATGAGGATAACGTGGTTAAGTTTGATGGTGGCCATTTGCGCACATCACTGCACTATATAAAGTATCCAAACCAATTGGCCGATGCGGCCAGTGGCGCAGGAGATTATGATTATGGGGGTATTGAAGAAGTTTCACGTGCTGATGGCTCTTTTTACTATGTTCGTTCCAACAGAGACCGTTTGTACGCCGATGGGGCGTCCCATGTGCGCGATTATTTGTGGTTGCCCGGGACCGATCCCGAGAATGATTCCGACTTTTTGGTTGTCTATGACCGGGCGTCTGCCCCGAGCAAGTCCCGCTGGGTTTACCATGTGCCCTGGAAGCCGGAAGCCAACGGCTTCTCTTCCTCGATTGACATTAGCAGCGGGAGCGGAACCAGTGACCGGATTGGGACGCGTTACAGTGGCGCCGCCATCATGGTGAAGGAGCTGAACAGCATAGGTGGAGAGAAAGACAATGATGGCGCTACACAAGACTATACCGGTGGCGCCAATGCCCATGGTGTGGCCTTTGTGAAAACGTTGCTGCCCAAACAGATTGATGTAGAAGTTACCCGGGTTGCCCAATTTGACAGCGATGTGAAAAAACGGCAACATGAACTGGCAATAAAAACCCATCGTTGGCAAGTGGCCGTTATTCCACAACAAACCAATACCAGCGAACGCTATCTAAACGTATTTCAAACCGCCGATGCCAATATCGTGAACGCGATGACGCCTACAACCCTTGTTGAAGTAGGCTCCAGTATGCAGGGTGTGTTCATCCAGAAAGAAAATAGCAGCCGTCCAAACTTTCTGGTTCTGTTTAATAAAAACAATGGTATCAATACCAATGCCATTACTTATGATATCAGCGGCAGCGGCGTTACCCGCCATGTCATCACTGGTCTCGAGCCGCATACAACCTACCAAATCGAAGACGTCGTCGGCAGCAACAGCAACCTCTCTTCCATGGTAACTCAGCCGGATGTCACTATGTGGGATTATAAGGGGCAGGCTACCAATGTGCAAACCGGCGTCTTGTATTTTGAATCGACCCTCACCGGAAACCATCGCTTTAAAATTAGCAAATCCGGTCAGCAAGATACAGCACCGCCATCAACGCCATCCGGGGTAAAGGCCAAGCCCTGAAATAAAGCGAAGCGGGAACGAACAACAAGTAATAATTTAAGAAGGCCTTGCGGCAAAACGCCTGCCCGAAAAATCCGACATCTCAAGCAGAAAAAATATTTTATGCAAAATACGATCAATTTCCTGGTCACCATCGATACGGAAGAAGAACGCGAATGGGGCAGCGACTATCTTGACCATACCCATTATACCGTTGAAAATATAAAATGGCTGGCCCCTTTGCAGGAACTGTTTGACAAGCATGGGGTCAGGCCAACCTATTTGATTGATTATCCGGTTGCCGTTGATAAAAATGCCGCAGATATATTAAAAAATTTTCGTCTGAATCACGGGGCGGAGATCGGTGCGCATCTGCATCCCTGGGTCAATCCCCCGTATGAAGAAGAACGGTCTGTCCGCAATTCCTTTACACACAATCTGCCGATTGAACTGCAATTAAAAAAGATGCGTCTGCTTAGCGATGTCATTTCCGATGCTGTAGGCGCACAGCCCTGTACCTATCGTGCCGGGCGCTATGGTTTTGATCCATCGACTATTGGAGTTCTTGAAGAACTCGACTATACCGTGGATAGCAGCGTGGTCCCTTTTCGGGAAGCCAAACGGGAAGGCGAACCCCATTTCGGCTATTTGCCCTCACTTGAACCCTATCGGCTGAATGCTTCCGATGTGATGCGCAGCGGCGACGCCCGTTTGCTGGAAGTGCCTCTCTCGGTTGGCTTTAACCGCAGGACTCCGGAATGGTTTGAAGCCCATTATCAGGGATTGCCCAATATTGGCATCCGCCGCATTTTGAGTAAGGTCTTTGACCTTGATCTGTATTGGTTGAGGCCCTCCTACGCTAATCTAAAACAGATGAAACAAATGAGTGACAGTTTTATCCTTAGGGGCGTTTCCTTTTTAAATATGATGTTCCACTCCAACGAACTTATGCCGGGTGGTTCCAAATACAATACAAGTGAAGACGATGTTCAACGTTATTTACAACGTCTGGATGCTTACTTTGAGTACATGAATAAAAACCATACAATCCGCTATGTAACCCTTAAAGAGATGCCCGGCCTGTATCCGGGGCTGTTCCACTGATCCGCTCAATTCTGTTGCTTTTTATTCTCAAGGAAAAAATCCTTTTGTCGCTAACAAATTCA
>CAYWBI010000008.1:0-51376 GCA_964456445.1 uncultured Calditrichaceae bacterium | reverse complement strand
TAATTCATAATTCATAATTCATAATTCATAATTCATAATTCATAATTCATAATTCATAATTCTCATGCGCATACTCCTGACAGGCGCCAGTGGGTTTATAGGCGGCCATTTTCTACAAAAATTTTTAGGGGCCGGGCATGAGGTCCTTGCGCCTCTTCGTCCGCAAAGTAAGATCAAAAGGGATATAGCGGGCTTGGAAAATCTGCATATTCTTAAAGGGGACTTTTATGACCTCTCCCTTTATGCGGGATTTCCCACGCCGGACATTATTGTTCATCTCGCTTCGATCCGTGGGGCAGGCAGCGGAACAACTGCGGATTACCACCGGGTGAATGTTCAGGGGACAAAAGCCCTTCTAAATTTTGCCGGGGGGCAGGGCGTTCCCCGCTTTGTTTATTGCAGTTCCGTCGGCGTACTGGGGACCATTCCCAAACATCTGCCGGCAGCGGCGAATGATACCCCTCAGCCGGATGGCGTCTATCATCAAACAAAGTATGAATCGGAACAGTTGACGCTGGCCGCTGCGTCGGGAAAATTGAACACGCTTATTCTCAGGCCAACCATTACCTATGGCGTTGGCGATGATGGATTCGTGCCCAGGATGATAGAAATGACGCTAAAAAAACAGTTGTTGCTGCCTATAAAAAATGTTAAAATCCATTTGTTGTCCGCGGATGTTTTTGCCGCGTTTGCACTGGAGGTCATTAGGGCGGAGAGATGGCCGGAAAAAATTTATCATGTTGCCGATAAAAATCCTGTTGTATTAAAAGAAATCGTCGATACAATCAGCATATCATTAACCGGAAAGCCCTATCCCGGCTGGCTGCGTTTTCCGGCTATTGCTTATAATGCCACCGCCCGGGTTCTGGACCGGACTGGAATGGACGGACTAAAAACAAGTATCGAGCTGATAAGTAGAAGCTGGTATTACGATATCACAGGAACACAAAACGATTTAAACTATTCCGCGGCGGATACTTTTGAAGAAATTAGGGGGATATTAAAATGAGCAATCCACAAGAACCATCGACCTTATTAAGTGTGCTCGATACCTGGCAAAGCTATTTTAATACCATGGACGAAGGCATTGGCACGACTTATGAGCGTTTTATTCTGCACCGTTATTTTGAGAAACTGATCAGGGATTTTAGCGTGGGTTCTGTTTTGGAAGTTCCCAGTTTTGGCATGACCGGGGTCTCCGGCATAAATAGCCTATGGTGGTCACATCAAGGTATTACGCCCGTTGTTCTTGATAATCATGCCGAACGAATCGAGAAATCTAAAAAGGTGTGGGCGTCTATTCCATTGCCCGTGGATTTTAAAAAGGTGGATAATTTTGAAATTTTGCCCTTCGATGACAGGCAATTTGATTTAAGCTGGAATTTTGCCAGCCTGTGGTTTGTAAAGGACATTCCCAAATTTGTAGATGAATTATGCCGTGTGACCCAAAAAGTTATATTTATCTGCGTGCCTAATGCCAATGGGGTCGGCTACCGCTTACGTACGGCCTTTAATAAGGAAAAAATCCCGGATTTTTATTTAGATCACATTTTACCCAAAAAGTTTGTACCCTACTTTGAGGGGCATGGCTGGAAAAAAAAATCCGAAGGCTATCTGGATATTCCGCCCTGGCCGGATATCGCGATGAAAAAAGAAGACATGCTGTCAAAGGTAGGTTTAGGTTTTCTTCTTAAAAAACACAAGCAAGCCGGGGATTCCCCCTTTGAAAAAAAATGTATCGTGGACTGGTTTAACGGCAGTAATCCTGATTTGGAAAAAAATATTTTTAAATATGCCTTTCTTGAAAAAGCGCCGTCCCCGATAAAGCAATTGTGGGGCCACCATCGTTGGTTTGTGTTTACCCGGAATTTATAACATAATGTAACAGTTCAGCTGTGTCAAAAGTTTATTCGAATCAATGATAATTAGAGATAAATAACTGCAAAGCCGCAAAGCCGCAAAGAAAATCATAAAAAAAACTTAGCGTCTTAGCGACTTGGCGGTAAAAAAAGAAATCTAAAAAGTTGGCGACAAATATTTAAGGCATAATTTAGAGCACAAGGCGTCATTGAGCTGAATAGTAACAAGATAATTGAAAATAACGTTTTTTTTATACCATGTATAGCCTGGCCATTTGTGTTTGCCGGGGCTGCAAAGCAAAATAATTTACTGTTAAAAACTACCTGTTAAAAAGATGATATGAAAATATGGTTTCGGTGATCCTGCCATCTTACAACTCAGAAAATACAATCGCCCCTGTATTGACGGCCCTGCAAAATCAGAGCTATGGCGGGGAGTATGAAATTATCCTGGTGGACAGTTCCGATGACCGGACACCACAGATTGTACGCGAACGGTTCCCGGACATCACCTATATCCACCTGCCGCAAAAAACCGATCCCGGAACCGCCCGAAACCTTGGTATAAAACAAAGCACCGGGGATCCAATCTTGTTTATCGATTCTGATTGTGTAGCCCAACCGGAATGGATCGAAAAATTTGTATCCATGCACAGCCAATCCGGGTATGCGGCTGTTGGGGGAGCGGTTATAAACGGTAATGACCCGGCCAATGATGTGGCCTGGGCGGGCTATATGGCGGAATTCCGGGAGTTTATCCCCCAGCAGCCACAGCGGGAGGTAGAGCATATTCCAACCTGCAATATTTCCTATAAGCGCAAATACCTCGAAGAGTTAGGTGGCTTTAATCCCAACTATTATCCACAGGAAGACCTGGATTTTAACTACCGTCTGCGCCGGGCCGGTGGCAAAATATTGTTTTTCCCCCAGGCGCTCGTTGCCCATAACCATCGTACAACGGTCAAAGATTTTGTACGGCATCAAAAAAATGTTGGCGTGATAACCGCCAGCATGTTGCATATCTTGCCGCTTGAAGGACATTCGATTGTGGAAAGTTCCATAAAAATAGTGTTGACCGCACCGCTGTTACCTGTTGTCAAATGGTTTCGAACCGTTCGTCTCTTTGCAAAAATGAACCCGGCTATTTTAAAAAAACACCCCAAATCCGCATTGATATTTGCCTATGGGTTATTGCCCTGGACCAGCGGCTTTGTCCAGGGTGCCTTTAACCCCAAAACAAAGAAGCAATCATGAAGCCCGTTGTTCTTATCCCAACGTTGAACGAAGTGCATAATCTTGGCCCTGTGCTGGATGGGCTATTGCACTGCAAAACCGATATCGATGTCATAATAATTGATGCGCAATCGACTGATGGTACGATTGCCCTGGTCGAAAGCTATGCCGCCAGGCATCCGAATATTTATCTTATTGAACAGGATGGTGGGGAAGGCTATGGCGGCGCCATTAAAACGGGTTTTCGCTATGTTCTTGGCAAGGACTATGACCCCATTATCACCATGGATGGGGACGGCTCCCACGGTCCGCAATATATTGAGAAGTTTCTTGAAAAGGCCGGTGAATATGATTTGGTAATCGGTAGCCGCTATGTTGACGGCGTCCGGGTGGAAGGCTGGCGTTTCCGTAAGCTGCTTATAAGCAAATTGGCCAGTATGTATGTTTCTTATGTGCTGGTTAAACCTATCTGGGATTTTACCTCTGGTTTCCGCTGCTACCACCGTGACATCATAAAAGGGTTAAATATTGATGAGTTGCATAGCGCGGGCTACATTGTACAGATACAGCTTTTACATAATGCATACCTGCATCGTGGCCGGGTAAAGGAAATCCCCTTTGTCTATCGCGACACACTGGACAATGTCTCAAAGGTCGCGGCCAATAACAAGCTGAAGACTTTTCTTTATGTTTTAAAATACCGTGCGCCAATAACGGAGATTTTTCGCCATCTCGTTTATCTGCGGAAAGAATATGAACGCTTTGTAGAAGAGTACGATGATCTGATCAATCCCCCGCGATTAAGGAAAATTACAGCAAAGGCCGGTCAAAAATCGTTTACGGTCAGTATTGGCGTTATGGCCTATAATGAGGAAAAAATTATTCGCCAATGTTTGAACGCATTACAAAAACAGGAATTGGGCGGGCATAATCTTGAGCAGATCGTGGTTGTCTCATCGGGCTCAACAGATTTAACCGATCAGATCGTGCGCGAAATGGCCGAAAAAGATAAACGCATCCAGCTTATTGTTCAGCCTAGTCGCATGGGCAAGGCCAGCGCCATAAATGAATATCTGGCAATCTCAAAAGGGGATATTGCTATTATCGAAAGCGCCGATACAATCACAGAACCGGATACTATTAAGGAATTGGTTGCACCTTTTCACGATCCTCAGGTCGGGATGTGCGGCGTCCATCCGGTGCCGGTAAATGAGAAAAAAAGTTTTGTCGGTTATTCGGTTCACAAGTTATGGCAACTGCATCATGCCATGGCCATGGACAATCCCAAATGTGGTGAGATGGTGGCTTTCCGTAATGTTGTGCCGCGTATCCCAAAATACACAGCGGTGGACGAGGCGGCCATCGAGGCGATGCTGGTCCAGGGCGGCTATAAGCTGGCCTATGCACCCAGGGCAATCTTGCAAAACAAAGGACCGGAAAATTTGAAGGATTTTATAAAACAACGACGACGCATAGCCTCCGGGCACCGGCATCTCGCTGCATCGATGGGGCATGAAGTGTTTACCCAAAAACCCAGTAATATCTTTAGATACATGCTGAAAAACCAGGAATGGGACCCGCGGTCCGTTTTGTATATGATCCTGCTGATGAAATTGGAAGCCCTTGCGCGTTTTATGGGTATGGTTGATTTTTACCTGCGAGATAAAAACCCATTTATGTGGGATATATCCCAATCCACAAAACACATGAATGCATAAAAGTGAAACGAATCAAACCCCTTGTCTGGATTCTTATAGCCGCCGCCCTTGTCCGGCTCTATTATATCTTCACATTTGATTATATCTCACCGGATGGTGTGCAATATGTCCATATAGGGTATAATCTATGGCATGATTTTACTTATACGAGCGGTGGGGCAATGTTTCCGGATATTATCCAACCGCCTTTCTACCCATTTGTTGCCGGATTTTTTTCTTTGTTTTTACCGGTTATGATCGCCGGGAAGATAGCCTCTTTGATCGCCGGACTGGTTCTGATAGGAATTGTCCATCGTTTTCTGTCTCGTGTTGCCAATCCCGGCGTCGCGCTTACCGGCGCTGTTTTGACGGCGGTCCACCCCGGTTTAATTGCTGTTTCGTCCCAGGTGGCAACCGAATCCTGGTATATCCTTTTTGTAGCCCTGCTTATTTATGATGGCTGGTTTTTTATAAAAGTACCATCCTCCCCAGTTGCTTTTAGGCTCGCGCTCTGGATTGTGCTTGGTTTTCTTACCCGGCCCGAAATGCTGGTGTTTGCCCTTTTCTTTATAGGCGGCGTAATTATTGTATTTTGGGTGAGCAGAACAAAACGTTTTTTGGCCCCATTGCTTTCCCTAATGGTTCCGGTGTTTGTTGGGATAATGGCTTATGCGGGATTTGTTTCTGCCGATCTTGGATATTTTACACTTTCACCGAAAATAAATTTTGTACGCATCCAATCCAAACTGGCCGGAATAGCACGCAATGAGCACCCGGATTTTTCAGCCTTGCCGCCTAAGGTTGCGGCTTTCAGGGCTTTTTATGCTCTTACAGCGGATCATGGGCAGCTATTGTCCGAAGCCCTGTTATTTAAAAAACCACAGGCTATGAACTGGCTGGAAAATCATCGGCTGTTGACCAAAAAATTTAATGCTGTCGGCCTTCTAAAAAACGTAGGCCTAAATGCAATAAATGTGTTGCGTAAAATTTTAACCGGGATCGGTCTGCCGGTGCTGTACGCCCTGCTTGCCTTCCTTGGTTTTTTTATATTGTTTAAACGGCAAAGGCTGGCGGTCGCTTTCTTGCTAACAATGTGCCTGCCCTTGAGTATGTATCTGTTTGTCCATGTGGAGGACAGGTTTTTGCTTGGTAGTTGGCCGATGTTTATCTGGCCAGGAGCTGTATTTCTGCATAGCTCGTATCTTAAGCTGCGGAAACGTTTATCATATCATTTCGCGCTTGCTCTGGTTGTTGTCGTGCTCCTTGTGTTCAGCGGGCAAGCCTATCATAAAATGGATAAAGGCTTTCACTCCACCGAACATTATCAGGCTTTGGCCCGGGGGGTGGAGACCTTTGTCCCCCCGTCGGCAATTGTTGCCGCCAAACATCCGCAAACCGCGTTTTTTTTAGATGCAAAATACCGGGCTTTGCCTTTTGCTTCTGTTTCAAAACTTTTGGTATATTCCCAAAAGCAAAATGTGGATTTCATTATATTGGATGAAAAGGATTTAATACTGAATCCTGCATGGAAAAAAATGACGTCATCATCACCGGGCTATCTGAAATTGATAAATCAGGGCAGGGTGGACGGTACATCTTACTGGCTGTTTCATTTAAATCGAAAAGAAGGTTAATATGCAAAATAAAATCAGTTCCTTTTTACAGGATATAAAGGCTACGGCAGACCGCGATATAGAAGCGGTTTTACAAAATGACAGTGGCTTGATCGATGGTCTTATAAAATCGGCGTCATATTCGGTGGCGGGCGGTAAACGGATACGTGCGGTTTTTACCCATCTTGTAGGCCAGCTTTTTGATGTTAAAGCTGAAAAATTGCATAAGGCCGCTGCCGCTGTGGAAATGATTCATGCCGCTTCGTTAATCATGGACGACCTGCCCTATATGGACGATTCGCAATTGCGACGGGGCAAGCCCGCCAATCACGTGGTATTTGGCCAGGACGTGGCGCTTTGTGCCAGTATTGCCCTGCTCTCCGAAGCAACAGCCCTTGTTCTTGATGATGGTTCGCTCACCATCGAAGAACAAAACAAAGTGGCACGGGTACTGACCGAATCTTATGGTTTTTCAGGATTGGCCGCCGGGCAATATGTCGATCTGAAATTGAAACGAAAGAATGTTGATTATAGCATCATTGAGTTTATAAATGCCAAAAAAACCGCCGCCCTTTTTGTGGCAGCCGGAAAAACAGGGGCGATGATTGGGAATGCCACGGAAGCGCAAACTGCTGCGATTATTCAGTTTTCCGAAAACCTCGGCTTTGCCTTTCAAATAATAGATGATATTCTGGACGTGGAAGGCGACAGCAAGGTGGTAGGCAAAGATACGGATCATGATAAAATGAATTTTGTGATGCTCGTTGGCCGTGATGAGGCCGAGCGGAAGGCAGCCGAATATTCGCAAAGAGCATTGGACGCGCTTAATATATTTGGAGACAAAGCCGATGCCCTGCGTGCATTGAGCGATTTTCTGCTTAAACGCATCAGTTAGATTTCTTTAGCTGTTTGTAATATCTCCGAAAGAACCATGCAAAATATTTAATCTTCAATTATTTGGAACGTCCATCCGGTGTTTAAAAAAAGGATAGACGTTCCAATCTTCTCTACGAAAATTGCACCATTCAATAACGCCTCGCCTGAAACAGATTTAAAAATATCCGGATATCACTGTTTCTGTGAACAAAAATTATTTAACCAATTTCCTGATATGAAAACTGCCTTAATCCTCTTTTGCTCACTTTATATGGTCAATGCCCAAAATAACCTTTTGCTATCGGATGATTTTTCAGGGCAGGACGCCCCCTGGCTTTTCCATCGTGACGGAACTGTAAAGCACGACAACGATGCCATTGAAAGCGGACATGGATATCTAAAAATTCGTCTGCTAAATCCGAACCCAATGGAAGAGTGCAATGTTGGCATTTCCAACCCCCGGCCGGTTTATGGAAAAAAATGGCGCCAACTTACTGTACAGTTACGGGTAAAGGCCATAAATAACATGCAACCCGGCAGCCGCGGATGGGGTTTTTGGAAAACGGCAAAAAACGGCAGGGCCGATAACCTTGCCTGGTTTATGCAACAGTTTTTTCCAAAATCACCAAAATTTTCCTGGGCCCGTTTTGGCAGCCTGTATAAAAAACAAGCCCGTTGGCATGATTATAAGCCAGACAAAAACAGCTGGCATACCTACAAAATTGTGCGTGATCTTATGCTGAATACGACACGTTATTTTGTGGACGGACAACAGAAATTTAGTACACCCGGTATTGCCCCGAGGGACCGCATGGCTTTTCACCTTTGGGTAGATAACCAGGTTTATAGCCGTAGTAAGGGAATCCGACGGTTGGGCTGGAAAGGGCAGAGCGGTTTGATTGTGGATTATGTCCAGATTTATGATGGCGCGTCAGCGGCTATAAGTTTTCCAAACGAGGGCGCTATAAAACTGAACGAACAGCCCCGTTTTTTCTTTGATGATTTTGTACAAGTCAACCGGCCCGAATATAACAGGAGCGATCTGAAGGGGGCGGCGTGGTTATTGGCGGATGTTCGCGCCGAAAAAATGAACGGCCAGGCGACAAATGATAAACTAATACTGAAGGCCATATCCGCGGACAGTGATAAAACGTTAAATTGGGACGCCGGTGAGAACCAGGTAAAGGCCATGCGTCTGAACAATGCGGCTTCGTTAAAAATCCGCTTTAAAAATCAGGGGACGCCTTTTCTAAACAGAATACTCATTCTAAACAGTCCCGGCGGAAAAATGTTGATCGATAAGCCTTACCCTGGCACGGTAAAAGGAAAAAGGACGCTCAGCTTTTCAAATACAAAAAAGTGGATGATCATCGTCTTGTCTGTCACAGGTGCGGGTGGTGGTCGGGTAGTGATTGATGCTGGGCAGGTCAGCCACAGAGAGTTCCGGGTTAAAAACGGTGAACGATTCTTCATCCGGCGTTCCGCGCTGACAATCGGCGAACATACCTTAACCCTTTTCCCCGAAAATAATTTATCCCTTAAGCATGCTTTTTTATTTCAGGAATGAGAAAAGGAACGAGATGAAATTTTTTGTTATTAAAAATGTTTTTAATTGGAAACAAATAGATGAAAAAAATGTGAGAAATTTGGTTTATCATCACAATGCGCAAAGCCTGATGGGAGTATGATTAGCTATGTGGGCTTTTATAAAAAAATATCTCGGCTGGCGCAATTGGGCGGTATTCCTTTATAACTCAATTTTCGAAAACCTTTTTGTTGCCTTTTTTATAATATTGGAGATGCAACGGTTCGGAGATATGGTTATTATTGATCTTGTCATTTTTCTGATCTTCAGTATCTTCTCTACCACGTATGGGTATTTGATCAATGATTACGCGGATATCGAACTGGACCGTTTGCATGGTAAAGCCAATACCTTTGATGGTGATTCGCCGAAAAAGGCGTTGTTGGTAACGGTCTTTTTTTTGCTGCTTAGTGTGCTTAGCGGGTGGCGGTTTATCGATGATATGAGTTTTGGGCTGCTCTGGCTGGGCTGGCTGTTTGTTGCCACGTTTTACAGCCTGCCACCGTTACGGTTTAAGGAGAAAGGTAAAATTGGTCTGGCCCTGGTTGTAAGCGCCCAGCGCCTGCTCCCAATTTTGATGCTGATGGTTGCCTTAAAATACAATAGCGGTTACGGAATGGCTTTTATTGCAGTCTATGTTTTTTTTCGTGGCGCCTCATCGGACATCAACCATCAAATGGAAGATTATGAAAGCGACCGTTCTACAAAAACGGTAACCTTTGCTGTGGAGCAGGGAAAAGCACGCGTAGAAAAGATTTTTCGTTTTTCGCTGGAAATGGAAAAAATCCTGCTTGCGGGGTTATTGATTTTTTTTATGCTGAATTTATCCTATTTGAACCTGCTGCCTTTTTTGTTCCTATTTGTTTTGACGGTTTTGTATTTGGGTATGTATGGCCGCAGCTTAATACAAACGGTTAAACATGGTTCGCTTCGGGATGTCAACCCTTTTAATCAACAGGGGGCATCGATATTCCAGTTCTTGCATCATTCTTTTCCCAGCGTTATACTGGCCCTGGGGCTGTTGGTGATGCTTTGTTTTTATAACTGGAAGTACGCTTTGTTCCTTTTGCTCTTTGGTTGGATGCGCGGTTTGTTTTCTCCAACAATGATTAAAAATAGTTTTATTTATCAAACATTTTCACGGATGGTGAACCATGGTTAAACGCAGGGACGTCTTCAAAATCGTATTCATTTTATTGCTTAGCTGTCCATTGCTTGCTCAAACTTATATTATTCCTGATTTGCAAAGAGATGATTTCAAAGACATAAAAACATGGTGGAGCATGCAATTTCAAGGCAACCAATCCTCGCCGGTGGCCCAAAATGGTTACCTTTTCGCTGAGTTGATCAGTCCGCTGACCTCCGTTGGAAGCCCCGCCCCCGGCCATACGACCGGCGCCTTTCCTGCAAATATGGAAAACGTTGGTTTCATGACGGCAAATCGCGCGGCCATCTATGGCAAGAATGACACGCTCACCGCAATAATACATATCAAAACCTTGAACATACTCCCGGTCGGTAGCCGGGGCTGGGGCTTTTGGCATTCCGAATGGGTCCCTGTAACGATTAACCAGGCCGTATGGTTTATGCAGCAAACGGCCAGTCCCGACTCCAGTTGGGGCGCTTCGGAAACCTGGTGGCGGGCGCGGGTTCACCGTACGGTTGCACCAACCTATTCATTTTTTACAAATCTCGATGGCGCCGGTGGCTCGCCATACAATTATGACAATCAACAATGGCACAGTTATAAAGTGGTACGTCATGCCCGGGATTACTATCGTATGTATGTGGACGGCGTCCAGGTAATTAATAAGATTCCCTTCGATTTTCCCGATAGCAGTATAATGAATGCTGATTATTCTTTCAATTGTTGGAATGATAACTTTGTTTATCATTCAACCACCAATGCCTTGTCGGGAAACGATACGGTGGAAGTATATGGCAATACCTGGTCCGGGGCCAGCCGCTGGGTTTTGGACTATGTGGAAATCATCCGTGGCAATTACCAATATGGCTATTCGCGTACGCCGGTCGGCCCCATCGCCCTGCGGGAGGTGGTAAACGAAATCGACGACGGTATAACCGACGGAAATTTCAAGGGCCCCTATAGCTTTAACGCGGTTGCGGGTAAGACCGTGATTATTGCCTCCGGTAAGGCGGAAGAGCTGGACTCCTATGCGCCCGATGATGATATGAAAATGATTCTTGACAGCAAGGATTTCGGTTATAACACAACGCGTAGCTGGAATGGTCTTAGTGATGCGGGCGCACTTAAAACTATTTTGATCGATACAAGCCTTTCGTCCGGTAACCATACCCTGGAGTTCCAATCGATATTTACGCCAATTCTCTATGACGCCACGGTGTTAAGCAGCGCCAACGGCAGCGTCGTTTTAAATCAAACGATAAACGCCAGCGCTTCTTCCGGTAGCAACAATACCCTTTGGCAAACGCTCAACTTTACGGCCAATGCCGGTGAAGTGGTCATTTATTTAAGTGGAAGCGCGGACGAAGAACCGGGCTGGGATCATAAGAATGCCAATATTGACAGTACCGACGATGATGAATTAAGATTGGAACTCGATGGCTATGATTTCGGCTGGGGCACAGACAGCGCCTCCTTTGTGGGCAATACGCTTTTTGGCGATAATAAAACCATCTGTATCCGCAAAACGGTTTCCAATGGAAGCCATACGTTAAAACTATATGCCAATCAAACACCCTATGTGCATAAGGTGATTGTTTATGCGGAAAACGGCGATCAAAGCCTATCGGTTAGCCTGACCAGCTTTTCCGCAGCCCGGGAAAAGGCAGGCGCGCTTATTCGCTGGCAGGTAGCGGCGGAATTGGAAAACGCCGGTTTTAATCTGTACCGTGCTGATGTTGCCGTTGGGCAAACCGTGAGTGATCAGGCCTATCTCAAACTGAACGACCGGCTTATACCCGGCAGGGGCAATGCTGCCAGTGCAAAGGAATACCGTTTTACCGATACCAAACCGCTTCCGGTAAACAAAGAGACATGGTACCGTCTCGAAGATGTTGCCTATGATGGGAGTGTGGAAAAATATGGCCCAGTTCGTTTGAAGGTCAATATTCTACCGGAGCATTTTAGCGTGGGGCAAAATTATCCAAACCCATTTAATCCATCGACCAACATACCCTTTTCACTGAAACAGGCAGGACGGGTCACCGCTTATATATATGACATTCGTGGTCGCCGGGTACGGACGCTTGTTTCACATAATTTTCCGTCCGGAAACCATATATTGGTTTGGGACGGCCTGGATAACAATTATGCCCAAATGCCAAGTGGCATTTATTATTATCGTATTGCAACCGACCGGGGGCGAAAAATCCGTAAAATGACCCTCATCCGTTAATCTATTTTTCATCGTAAAGACATACGGCCACACAGCTCTTCGGTCGTGTAAGTCAGTCATCTGATAATAGTTAACATAAAACCGGATTGTTCTTGAGCGTTTATAATCATTTTCAATGGTATTATTTCGATCTGCACAGTGTGGATGGTTTTGACCTTATTTGTACCATGCATGTGGTCCCTTTTAATTCCGCTTTTAATATCTCCATAGTAGATATTTATTTGTACCGCGGGGAAAAGACCGAACTGCACCACTATTTTGTTTTGCCACAAAGGCATATAAAATTTCAGGACGACCCGTTTCTTCTGCAGATGGATGCACATAATTTCATTTCGAAAAAGGACAACAATATTTATCTTCAGGCGCGGGACACAAAGACGGATCTGCGTATAGAGCTACAGAACAACGCATCCGATAGCGAGCCCCCTGTTGTTTCTTTGTTACCACCGGATTATCCTGAAGACGGGTTTTACTGGAAGGTATTCGCGCCATCCTGCAACGGCAAGGCGTGGCTTTTATATGATGGCCGACGGTTCGAATTGCAAGGGCCCGCATATCACGATTTTAATGGCGGCAGGTTAAACTTAAAACAAGAACTCAAATATTGGTACTGGGGAAAATATTCTTTTGATGACCGGCTGTTTATCTACGGCGAAATTACCACCCGTAAAAAAGAAACAAAACGTGTTGCCCTTCTATCCGCTGAAGGCCATGTTCAATTGGATGAAAACCCTCTGCGGACCGTCAAAGACGGCAACGTATATTATTCCACACACATGGGCGATTTTGGCTTTAAAATGGGAGAACGGCGACAGATTGACGCCATAAGTTTTTTTATGTCCACACTCTCATCGGCATTTATAACCAAACTGATTGAAATCGTTTATCAGCTTAGCGCAAAGCTGCCCTTTCTTTCAAAACTTCATCAATATATGGGAAATGCCCGTTATCTGCGTTTTCGTGCAAACGGGGAAACGCTGGACGGGGTCCCGGTAAAAACCTTTTTTGAAGAGATGTTTTTATAACAATTTTAGGAACAAAGTGTCTTATCTTATTCACTATTCCGGGAAATCCGCCATTGAACAAGTTGGCGCAAAAGCCTTGAACCTTTCGCGTTTGTTGCGTTATGGCCTACGCGTGCCCGAAGCCTGGTTTTTGCCTGTAAGCGCGCTGCATGATTTTATGCAGGAAAACCGGCTGGACGGCCATCTTGTCAATTTAAAGAAAAGCTCCGGGCAATCCCTTAAGGCCTGTTTGTCGGCTGCTGCCGAACTTCGCAGGGAGATTCGGCTTCAGCAACTGCAACCGGCGCTTTTGGCCGAATTAAAGAATTTTGTACATGGTCTGAACACGGAAACGGCACAGGCCAATTTCTCGGTGCGTTCATCTTCCATAAATGAAGACCTGGAACAACATTCGTTTGCCGGTCAGTATAGTTCTGTACTGAATGTCCCTCCACTCGTTACGTCCCTTTGTAAAAACATCAAAGTGGTATGGGCTTCACAGTGGAGCGATCAAATTATCAGTTATGCCTTTAAGCATAGTCTGCCTATTCCCGCACCGGAAATGGGCGTCATCATACAGCGGATGATCAGACCGGATATTGCAGGCGTACTTTTTTCGAACAATCCTTATACGTTTAATAAAAATGAAATGATTGTTGAATATGTACATGGACTGGGCGAGGCGCTGGTCAGCGGGGAAGAGACACCGGTACATCTTACCTACAACCGTAATCAAAAAATATTGAACAAAGGAAAAGAAATACTAAGCAAGACCGATCTCCGCGCCATTAACATATTAATCGATACTGCCTCAATGTTGGAAAAAAAGACCGGCCTGGCCGTTGATATCGAATGGGCCTTTGCAGATGGCGAGATGTATTATCTCCAAATGCGTTCCATTACAAATTTTGGACAAACGGGAATTTTATGGACTGATGAGAATGTGGGGGAAGTGATACCGGATATTGTGACGCCCTATACCTGGAGCATCCTGAACCCCGTTACCAATAATGCTTTTAAGATGTTTTTAGAAAAATTAGGGATAAAGGATTATCCCGCGGAAGGCTTGTTTGGGCTTTATAAAGGTAAAGTATATTTCAATAGCACGGCATTTCAACAAACGTTGAACCGCTTCTATTTGTCGGGATATCAGGGTGGTGGCAATGATCGGCTTGTTGAAAAAATTCTTCATAGAATATTTGTACCCTTTAGGTTGTTTGGGGCGTTGTTGCGGTTTTTCCGTTTTTCCGCCCGTTTACCGCGGATGATAAAAGAATATCTGCATGGTTATGTACCTAAGTTAAAAGAAATTTCATACTCCGCTAAAATGGAAGGCGTGGTATCATATAAGCGCATGGCACGGATAGTTTCATTACACGGCAAGACCATGTTTTTTCATATTTCCGATACCATCCTGGCGGAGCTTTTTTATCAGTTTCTAAAGAAAATAACCGATCGCTGGGTACAGCCAAAGACAGGTTTTGGGGCGGATGCTTTGCTGACAGGGATGGGCGAGGCCGAAAGTGCTTTAAGCGGAGAAGCCTTGTGGGATATCGCCATGACCATAAAAAAAAGCCCGCGATTGAGCGATATATTTGACCTGCCCGATGCCGGGCAAATAGAATCCAGGTTGGCGGAATCTGACGAAGGTAAAAATATCCTGGCCGCGCTTGACGGTTTTATCCGCCGATATGGCCATGGTGCATTGCATGAGTTTGAGTTGCTCTATCCCCGTTGGTGGGAAGACCGCTCATATATTTATACCAATATCCGAACATATCTTAAAACGGAGATTGCCCTGGATTTTGAAGGGTCGCATAAAAAGCTTACTGTTCAGCGTAAGGATAACTTAAAGACCGCTCTCCGCTTGATACCTTTTGTCTTAAAACCGGTTTTTAAATATTTATATAAGAAGGCCGCCTATTTTTCCGGTGAGCGTGAAAACCTAAAACAGGCCTTTATAAAAGCGCATAGCGAATTAAAAAAACATTTGCTCAATACCGGACGGTTATTGCAAAATGATGGCATTTTGAAAAGACGTGATGATATCCTCTTTTTAAGGCATGAAGAGATAAAGAAATATATTCAGGATATTCCTGTCAAAGACGCCATCATATCCGAACTGGATATCCGCCGTGCCAACCGCAGCCGTTTTATACGTGAAGAGCATCCGGCCCGGATGATGCAAATAGGCGAACTTTGGCGTCCGGTTTATGATGAGGGCCCGGCGGGCGATGATGATTTAAAAGGCATTGGTTGCAGTGCGGGCATTGTTGAAGGCCGGGCATGTATCATTTTAAATGATTCGCAATTTTCCCGTTTAAAACAAGGGGATGTTTTAATTGCCCCTTCCACAAACCCAGGATGGACGCCCTTGTTTGTGGTGGCGGCGGCCGTTGTTACAGAGATCGGCGGCGCGCTTTCGCATGGGGCCATCATTGCCCGGGAATATGGCATCCCCATGGTGGCCGCGGTAAAAAAAGCCACAATAAAAATTAAGGATGGCGACAGGGTACGGGTCAATGGCCACACCGGTTTGGTACATATTTTGGAAAATTAAAGCGCTGCTTTACCAATGGAAATATTGCCCGATGGCTTTGTCTGTTGGATATTGCGGTCTAATAATATGAAGAAACGTTTCAGCCGTTCATACATTATGAAAAAAACAGCAAATAATCATTGCGAATAACAATAGGGAAGTTGTAAAATACAGTTTTTCATTGATACGTTTTGAAATGATGTAAATAAGGATTGTTTTAAATAAAAATGAGTAAAGTATTATTACTTCCCAGTGATCATGGCGGGGGCAGGGGACACGTGTCCCGCTGCGAGCATCTTGCGCAAAAACTCCGTTCCGATGGTTTTGAACCCACGCTTGTTCTCGAAGCAAAACATTTCAAGTCATCTATTAACAGCGATGGGCTCGACCGCGTGCTTTTGGATACCCGCAGTGAGCGTTTTGAAAAATACCAGTTTAAAAAACCTTTTAAGCCGGGCGTCCATTTAAAGGAGCGTCTATATAAACGCCCGGTCTTTATGGCTTTTGACGGCTTGGCCTATCAAATACCGCGGGATGGCTATTGGACCCCGAAGTTGGTACGAAGCCGGTTTAATAAACTATGCCGGATAATTGAAAGTAAAAAACCGGATGTGCTGATCGGCGACACCCATTTTTTAACCTTTTTGTTGGGACGTAAGTTTGATTTGCCCGTGGTCCAAATAACCCGCTCGGCCGGTTTTCCGCCCAACCCGGGTTTTATCTGGTGGACCGGTCATAAAGAGCAATATGCCGCGCCTGATTTCCTGCCGCCTTTCGCACAATTGCTGGATGAGCTGGCCATAAATAGTATCGGCAAAGCCGAAGATTTGTTGCAGGGGGATTTGTATCTTGTGCCGGCAAGCCCGGAGATAGAACCTTGTGGAAACGGATCAAATATTGTTTATTGTGGCCCGCTGACGGCACTGGACCACAATAATTCAAGGGTACCGTTTTTTGAAGAAGAAAGCGATGTGGCGAAAATCTATGTTTCCATCGGTGGCGGTGCCGACCGGGGACAAGAGAAACAATTTTTTGACAGGGTTCTTGATTTATTCAAGGATAAAGAATATCGCGTGCTCGTATCAACCGGTAAACGTGTAAAGGCCTCTTCGTACAAGAACAAAGCGGTCAATATGAAATTCCGGGATTGGGTGCCCGGCGCGGCGGCCATCCGCCAGAGCGATCTGGTAATTTTTCACGGCGGATATGGTACAACTATGGAAGTTTTAAGCGCGGCACGGCCATCAATAGTACTGCCGGCCCATACCGAGCAGGAAGGAAATGGCCGACGATTGGAAGCCTTACAGGTAGGACGGGTTTTCCCGCCGCTTCAAAAGCCTGATATCCTGCACTTTGACTGGCCGTTGGGTGAATATACCATGGGCGCCTGTTCCGAGATGCGCTGGGACGAAGACGCCATGCTTGAAGCTTTGCCGCAATTGCTTTATGGCCCGGCTTTTGATAAACTAAAGGGCATTTCCGAAAATTTAAAAAAATTACAAACGCTGTTTAACCCGGCCCGGATATTTACATTTTAAGGCAAAGCATGGAACAGCTACATTCCTGGATACAGCAGATAACCGGATTACCGCTGGCCGGCCAAAACAAAGTGTTTGCTTCCATAGTGATCATTTTTGTTCTCTGGGCTTTACGCGCAATCACTATTCGCCTTGTCTGGCGGCGCACAGACGAACCTAAAACACGCTATCGCTGGCAGAAAAGCACCATATATATAGCAGCCATCTTAGGCCTGGCACTGGTAAGCCGGGTTTGGTTTGAAGGCGTTAGTGATATCACAACTTATCTGGGATTGGTGAGTGCGGGTATTGCCATTGCCTTAAAAGACCCCATTACCAGTATGGTGGCCTGGCTCTTTATCATGTCACGCACCCCCTTTTCCGTGGGTGACCGGATTCAAATTGGGACATATTCCGGTGACGTCATTGATATCCGGCTTTTTAAATTTGCCTTGTTGGAAATTGGCAATTGGGTCGATGCTGATCAAAGTACCGGACGTATTCTTGATGTGCCCAACAGCATGGTGTTTAGCGATGTGCTGGCCAATTACAGCAAGGGATTTCAGTTTATCTGGAACGAGGTACCGGTGCTTATCACTTTTGAAAGCAACTGGCAAAATGCGAAAAATATATTGTTGGAAATCGCCAACCGTAATGCGGAAAACATAAGTAAAGTGGCCGAAAGAAAAATCAAGAAAGCCAGTCGGCGCTTTATGATCTTCTATACCTCGCTGACCCCTACGGTTTATACATCGGTCAAGGATAGCGGCGTGATGTTGACCATTCGTTATTTAATTGAGCCCCGGGCGCGACGGGGCAGTGAGCAGTCCATCTGGGAAGATATATTGCGCACATTTGCCGGGCAGGATGATATAGATTTGGCCTATCCGACACAGCGTTTTTATAATAATATTAGTGAAGGAAAACCATACAATATTTCTCATCCAAAAAACAGTCCAAAATTATAGGTGTATCTGAAACGAATGCAAGAATATGAATGATTGGCTCTATCATCTGGAAAACCGGATTGGGCTGTCCCCGAAGTTCTACTATACTTTTTATGCCAGGCGCTATCCTTTTAGCGCCATGAAGGTGACCCATAAAACGGATATTTGTATCGAGGGTTTTCCACGCTCCGCAAATTCTTATGCCACCGTTGCCTTTAAGCTGGTCAATCATGGGGTAAAAGTCGGGCATCATCTTCATGTGGCGGCCCAGGCCGTACGTGCCGCATCATATAAAATTCCAACCATGGTGGTCTTGCGGGCCCCGGAAGAGGCGGTTGCATCTTTTATGGTTTTTCAAAATTCCTTTAATGCGCCCTTATATCTTAATGCATATACACAGTTTCACCAACGCTTAAAAAATATAAGCGGACAGATTCTCTTTATCTCTTTTGAGACGGTTACTACCAATATGAATCTCTGCATCAGCGAATTAAATTCAAAATTTGATGTGAATTTTGAAACCATCCCTAATTTGGAAGAAAGACAGGATGAAATTATTCAGAAGCTCAAAACGGTTAATGCCCGTTTTTTTGATGGACAAAAAAATAAAAGTATGTACCCGGATAAACTGCGGGAAACACTAAAAGAAACGGCCAGACAATATATATTGGCTGCCCCGGAACTGGTTGCGGCAAGAAATATTTACGCCCACTTTAAACAACAGGCGATATAATGGCAAACGAAGCAAAAATCCTAAAGGATCACTATTTCGATCGTAAATATCTGAAACGGGAACGGATGTACTCCTTTGTGGAACAGATAGAGGTGCTTAAAAAATATGTTTCTGAAACCGGTTCGTTACTCGAAGTAGGGCTGGGAAACGGTTTTGTTACAGGGTTTTTACGTGACTATTTGGGATATCAACACATTAAAACTGTGGATGTTAATGCTACTCTTGGCCCGGACATTGTGGATGACATTATCACCCCAACGGTGCTCAAACCAAACAGCTTTGATGTGGTGAGTTGTTTTGAAGTATTGGAGCACATGCCGTTTGAACAGTCCTGCAAGGCAGTTGAAAATATGGCCGGCATGGCCAGAAAATATGTTCTGATTTCCGTTCCGGATATGCGTTATTTTATAAGCGGCCGGTTGGCGCTATTCGGGTCCGGTCCGCTCTTTTTGCAAAAGTTGATTTCCACACGACGTTTTCGCAAGGCGGATAAAAAATTCGGGGCGGACCACCATTGGGAAATAGGCTATGAAGATAAAAAATCCGCTGTCTGTTATAGCGCTTCCTTTGTTCGGAAAAACCTTTTTAACGGATTGAACGTTATTGCCGACTACCGTGATATTTCCGTTCCCTGGCATCATTACTATGTGATAAAAACAGGCAGATAACTCATAAAAAATTCTCCATCAACGCATGATATAACGCGCCAATCGGCCCATGGCATTAAGTGGGTGGGTATTGCGGAAATGGCCATTCGTATTCTTCAATATGGGACAACACTTGTTCTTGCCCGTTTACTTATTGCGGAGGATTTTGGAATATGGGCCATATTGTTATTATTTACCCAACTGGCCTATGTGCTGTTTGATTTTGGTTTTAGTTCTGCGCTTATTCAGCATAAAAATCTAAGCGAACGGCACTATAACACAACATTTTTAATTTACTTTATTTCCGCTCTTATCTATACATTGTTAGTATGGCTGTTTGCCGGTGTTTTTGCACAGTTTTTTAAACATGCGGAGTTAAAACCTGCGCTGGAACGTCTGACGATCATTTTCATCTTATATGCATTTAATGCCATTCCGCGTATCCGGCTGCAGAGGGAAATGCGCTTTAAGCGCTTCAGCCTGATACAAATAAGCGGTGTGTCGGTAAACAGTGTTGTAACCCTTTCCCTTGCTTTAACGGGCCATGGTTTTTGGAGTTTTGTTTATGGCATTATCGCCGAGCAGTTGGTATTGACCATTTTCTTTAACGTGCTGGCCTGGACGCCGGTTCGTCTGAGTTTCGATAAAACTGCCTTTCATGAATTATGGGGATATGGGGTAAGCGTACTTGGAACCCGGCTTGTTGGTTATCTGAACACCAATATCCCAAGTTTCCTGATAGGTAAATTATTGGGACTGGACGCCCTGGGATATTACAACATCGCCTATCAGTTGGTGGAATTTCCCGTACAGCGTATTTCGAAAAACGTGTTGCGTGTGATGTTCCCGGCTTTTTCCCGGCTTCAGGGGAACCTTGCCGAATATCGGCAATTGTACCGGCAAGTCGTTTTTTATCTTGGAACGGTATTGACCCCGATGTTTATTGGGCTGGCTATGGTTGCGCCATATCTTGTTCCCGTGCTCTATGGTGAAAAATGGATTCCGGTTATCGTTCCCTTGCAACTTTTGGCCCTGGCCGGATTTTCACGTTCTGTCTGGACGACCATAAGCGTTATTTTTCTTTCAAAGGGCCAACCGCGCAAAGAGCTGCGTATAAATTTAATGCTGTCCGTGTTTCTGCTTCCGGCCGTATATTTTACCGCTTCACTCGGCCTCAATATGGTTGTGCTTTCCGTATCCGTTTTATTGTTTGTTTTTGTTTTGATCGGTCAATATCTGGCATTCCGGCTTATCGATATTTCATGGTGGTCCGTTATAAGGAAGTTTGGGCCATCTCTGCTGGGATCAATTCTTTTTGTGGCCGCATATCAGACAGCGCTTTATCTTGGTCTGGGCCATCTGGCGGATGTGTATGTGTTGGTTTTCGGTATTCTGCTCAGTATTCTGGTTTATGTGGTTTTTATATTTTGGACAGATGCCCATTTTATCCATCGACTGCGAAATGTCCTGAAAGGCGCCCCCGATGCAAAAAAAGATTAATGTGGATGTTGCAATCATTGGTGCGGGGCCTGCCGGATCAACGGCCGCGTTGAGTTGTCATAAACATGGGTTGTCGGTGGCACTGGTGGATAAAGCTGAGTTCCCGCGTGACAAGGTTTGTGGTGACGGCATTCCCCTGAAAACTTTTAAATTATTGGAGCAGTTGGGTTTTAACGAGGACGAACTCTTTACAAAGGGTTATAAAATAAATCGGCTAAAGGTCTATGGCCCGGAACATCAGGTCACGGAATATGGCAGTTTAACCGCCGATGCAAGCACGAAGAGCGGCTGTATCCCCCGCTATGAATTTGATAATGCCCTGTTTCTTAAGGCTGAGGCTATTAGCGATTTTGTTTTCACCGGTCATAAACTTACATCTCTCCAAAATGGAACGGATGTACAAAAAATAGAAATACAGGAATTGAAATCGGGGGACGTCAGGAATATTGAAGCACGTTTGATTCTTGCCGCGGATGGTGCAAATTCGTACTGTGCACGTCTATTGAATCTGGCAAAACGTGATCAAGCGCATCACTTTGATGGATTAAGGTGGTATTTTAAAGGAAAAAAATTTGATTCGATAGTACATCTTTTTTATGATAGCCGAACGCTTCCCGGCTATGTGTGGGTTTTCCCCGTAGCGGACGACATGGCAAATGTCGGCATCATGATCAACAAAAAATATAAAAAGAGCGATGGGAAAAACATCCGTGATATCTTTTTGGATGTACTAAATACAAATCCAGGTCTTAAAAAGTTGTTGGATGGGGCGGAACCTGTCGGTAACATAAAAGGGGCGCCGTTGCCACTTGGTACCTTGCCGGGTTCACGTATTACCGATGGGGCCGTCCTGATTGGGGACGCAGCCGCATTTATAAACCCGGTCACCGGTGGCGGGATTTATTTTGCCATCCTGAGCGCCATGAAGGCCGCGGATATAGCCGTGGGTTTGATCGGTGAAAATCAATTGGCTACAAAAAAAAACCTATCCGGTTATGAAAAGTGGTGGCGAAAGACCATTCTGCCCGGATTTGTGTATTCTGAATGGTTGAAAAATAAGTTTGAATCCGAAAAATTTGCCAGCCGCTTTTTCCGCTGGTCAAGCCGGTATAAACCCGTCGCAAATTTTTTTATCATGGTCTATGGCCGGCCCTTGCCGGAAAAGGCCTTTAAAAAACCATGGTTTTGGTTAAAAGTTCTATTGACACGTTGATGATATTATTATAGGAAAAACGATGCTCCCCATAAAATGGATTTTCTTTTTGCTGTTGCTTTCAGCAGTGGTTTCGGCACAAACGTTTACATCAAAGCATATAATTAGCGATACGTTGGTTAAGGCAAAAAAAATTACCCTGGTTGATTTGGATCAGGATGGTGACCGCGATGTTATTGCCGCCGCTAATGATAGCTCTGCAAATCCGGCCTTTATAGTATGGTTTGAGAATAATGGCAGCGAAGTTTTTACCGAGCACAGTATCTCCACGGCTTTGCTCGGAGCCCGTTCGGTCTGGACGGATGACCTGGACAATGACGGTGACATCGATGTACTGGGCGGTGGTGACGGGCGTCAAAGCCTAAAGTGGTATCAAAACGACGGAACGCCATCCGTAGGAGGCTGGGTGGCACAATCCATCGGAACGGCCGATTCAACGATTTATTCCATTCATTCAGTCGATTTTGACGGCGATGGCCTGCCGGAAGTACTTGCATCCTATTACAATATAATAAATGATCTGGCCGGGGATAAGGTGCGTTGGTTTAAAAACAACGGGGCCGGGAGCTTTACTGCAAATATCCTGGCGAGCAATTATCAATCGGCCAGTGCGGTATGGCCCGCGTATATCGACAACAACACATCCTATGATCTTATAACCGTTGCCGCCGGTAAAAACGACGGCCCCAATACCGGGCATGATTTGTCCTGGTGGGCCAACGACGGCAGTCAGAATTTTACACAAAATACCATCACGATAACAGGTGTGGGGCCGTGGCAGGTAAACGGCGCCGATATGGACAATGATGGCGATACCGATATTTTATTGGCCATATACGGTTCACAAACTATTTCCTGGTGGGCCAATGACGGCGCCGGGAATTTTGGCAGCGAAAATGTGATTTCTACAGGTTTTGTCAATGCCCGTAATGCCGATGCTGCCGATATTGACGGGGACGGTGATATGGATTTTTCCGCGGCGGCGGACAATAATAATACCGTTGCCTGGTTTGAAAACGATGGAGCGCAAAATTTTACCCGTCATGATATTTCAACGGCTTTTGCCTATGCCTATTATGCCACACCGGATGATATTGACGGAGACGGCGACATGGATATTGTTGCCACCGCTCAAAATGCAAATCAACTGGCCTGGTGGCGCAATGACCTTGATGAAAAACAATTTATCGCCGCGGGCAATACCTCTGTTTTTTCCTATTATACCGGTAAAGTAAAAATAAGTTTTATCACTAAAAATGTCGGCGATTCAACTTCCGTGTTTTACAACCATGGCGCGGTAAGCAACCGTGCCGCTGTTGCCGCCGGTTTGAACCATGTGGCACAAAACGGTTACTATACCATTGTAACCGCTGCCACAAGTTATGACGCCGCTATCGACTTCAGCTATGCCGGAATTTCTGAATGGAGCGCCATAAACAACGAAGCCGATTTACGTATCTGCGTTTGGAATGATGTAACAAGTCAATGGAGCGTTGCAGGAACGGGCAGCCAAACTATTGATCAGTTAAATAATGTTATTACAGTTAACGGGCTGACTTCTGAACTATCTAAATATTCCTTGTTTACCCTGGGTTCGGTATCCGTGGACAATTCCCTTCCCGTCGAGCTGTCCGCCTTTACCGGCCGGGTGGTTTCTGCCGGCATTGAATTGACCTGGAAAACCGAAAGTGAATCCAATAACCGCGGCTTTGAACTGTGGCGCAAAACCGAAAACGATAGCGCATTTTCACTGATTAGCTCATTTGCGGACAATGACGATTTGCGTGGTTTGGGGACGGCAAGTTATGGGCAGGAATATTTTTATTTTGACGATGACGTACAGGACGGGAAGCGCTACAGTTATAAACTAATAGATGTGGATTACAACGGCGCACATTTTGAACACCGTTTGCTTAACGTTGATTTTGTGGATAACGGTTTAATTAAAGTTGTGGACAACCATCGGCCGCATACACTACAGCTGGCCCAGAATTATCCCAACCCCTTTAACGGATCGACCCGGATAAATTTCAGTGTTCCGCAGGACAATGCCGGGCAACACATCGATTTATCCATTTATGACCAGACCGGAAGAAGGATCAGGACACTTTATAAGGGTTCGCTTAGCAGCGGTAATTTCGCCTTTATCTGGAACGGGAAAAATCGTTCTGGTCAGGCGGTTGCCTCGGGGATGTATATTTATGTTCTGCAATCCGGGGGCACACGACGGGTGCAACGTATGACCTATCTAAAGTAAAATTATTTTATTGCTGTTTACTGTATTCAGCCTGCCCGTTCTATACGGCGCAGGCTGTTTTGTTTTTTATGCCAGCTTTAAAGACCGTGCCGTTTTCTCTCGATAGTCACGCTATGGGAAAAATAAAGGAAAATATGGAAGCGTATGATGTGGTGATAATCGGGGCCGGGCCGGGCGGTTCCGTGTTGGCATACAAATTGGCCGAAGCCGGTAAAAAAATTTTACTGTTGGAAAAGGATATTTTCTCCGGAAAGACTTCGGCCTGTGGCGGTTTGTTTGACAGGCCTTATTTTGATAAGTATGCCGGCAATGCGGATGTAATCGAAAATCCGATCCATAAAAATACCTTTATTATGCCCTGGGGCGAAGTTTCGTATGATTGTGACCAAGTCACGGTAAAGCGCCGCGTGTTTGATCGTTACCTGTCGGAAAAAGCACAAGCCAGGGGGGCGGAACTGCGCACGCGGGCCAAAGCCACCAACTGGCAGGTCTTTGAACCGGGACGGGCAGAAGTGGAATTTATGGATTTGCAGACCAGGGAGAAATTGACGGTTGATTGTAAAGTTATCGCCTTTGCCGATGGGCCGCATACACTTGCCAAAAACAATCCACGTTTTGACCACAAGCAAAATAAAAAATATTGGGCCTATGCCTATGCTTATGAAATAGATACGGTGCCTTTTGATCCCAATGAGATTAAAATATATCTCGATTATACACTTTTCCCCTGGGGTTATGGCTGGATATTTCCCAATCAGAAAGAGTCCAATATTGGGGTGGGAACGATTCAAAAGGAAATTGACAAAGGAATAAAAGTCAAGGATAAACTGTTTGATTTTATCGAAAACTACAAAGATACAGCGCCTCTGTTAAAGGGGCACAACATTGTTGATAAAAAGGGCGGTTTTATACCCATGTGGCTCATCGATCATTTTTCTGACGATTCGCAGCTCGTAATCGGTGATGCCGGGGGAATGGTCAGCCCCCTTTTTGGCGCCGGCATCGATTATACGATGGACGCTGCCGAAGCTGCTGCCGCGGTTCTTTTAAAAGCTTTTGATAAAAATAATTTTAGCCATTCTATATTGCAGGAATATGATGTGAAAATTGGCAAAGGTTTTTTAAAAGACCTGCGTAAACAAATTTTTGTAGCCAAAATTATTATAGCCAGTTTAAAATTTGGTGTTGGTTTTCCGGTAAAGGTATTGGCGGTAATAGCCTTTGGCGCAAAATATACCCGTTGGAACAAAATAAAAATTTTATTCTATCCGCTGTTGGGTAAACCGGCAGTTATAAATTCTGCACAAACCCTGTCCCACAAATAGCCTGGAGAACAATGGACCCTCGTACAAAGAAAAAAATTCAGCTTATCTCAGGCATTCCGAGATTTCATAAACAATATCATTTTGGCGGCAAAAACGCTCCCTTGCCGATGAACTTTACGGTGAGCTTGCTTTATTCCTGTAACTCACGCTGCAACACCTGTAATGTATATGAAAAACGGGTGGAAAACCTGACCCTGGATGAATACGATAAGATATTTTCCCAGCTTGGCGAGGCGCCCTATTGGTTTACATTTAGTGGAGGCGAACCCTTTTTACGCAAGGACATCGTCGATTGTGTAAAACTGGCGTACGATCATTGCAAGCCTGGAATCATAAACATCCCCACCAATGGCAGTTTGTACAAGGTTATTCCCGGTCGTATGGAAGAGATGATTGATTATTGCAAGGAGTCGGACATTATAATTAATCTCTCTTTGGATGAAATTGGGGAAAAGCACAACGAAATTCGTGGTTTCCCCGGCAACTGGGACCGGGCTATGCAAACCTATGAAGCTTTATCTAAGTTTCGTGACAGGCCAAATTTTACCCTGGGGATACATACTGTTATTTCCAATTTCAATGTAGATAATTTCCCGGAGATCTATAAACACTTAATTAAAATGGATCCCGATTCCTATATAACAGAAATTGCCGAGGAAAGGGTGGAACTGGGGACGATGGCCGGTGGGATCACGCCTTCCTATGAAAAATATAAAAACGTTATTGATTTCCTCACCGCTGAAATGAAAAAGAGTAAATTGCATGGCGTTGCTCGTATTGCACAGGCCTTTCGGCTGGAATATTACGAAATGGTCAAACGCAATCTATTGGAAGACAAACAGATAATCCCCTGTTTTGCGGGGATCACTTCCTGCCAAATATCCCCTGATGGCGATGTTTGGCCGTGTTGTATCCGGGCGGATTCCATGGGGAACCTGCGTGAATACAATTATGATTTTAAGGCCATCTGGAACAGCCGCAGCGCAAAAAAAATTCGGGCCAGCATCAAGGCCAGGGAATGTTCATGCCCATTGGCAAACGCAAGTTATACGAATTTGCTGGTATCGCCTAAATCCATGACAAAGATCGTATCGCATCTGGCCCGGCCATAAAGACACGTGCTTGGGTGTCATTGCGGTATAACGGCTATATCCATGCTACATAGCCCGCAAGGATTTTGGTTGTAAAATAATTGTACAACAATATAAAAATGCTTGCCTCCCGGCCCCGATATCAATGATGTTTCATTATGGCATTGTGTTTGCAGTATGGACAAGGAAAAATATGGATGTAGGATGAAAATCGTTATACCTTTACTTGTTATGTTTCTTTCCCTAACCGGTCCCGTTATGGCCCAAACGCCCTCGGCCTCGGCCGGGTCCGCCGGAAATTTGTTTCTGCGATCCGGCATCAGCGCCCGCGCCGGTGGTTTTGGTGACGCCTTTACCGCTGTTGCGAATGATGAGAATGCCATCTTTTTTAATCCTGCCGGGTTGGCCAATATACGGGAAGGGGCAGTGGCCCTGAACCATACCCAATGGTTCCAGGATATCCGTTTCGATAATCTTCTTGTTGGATATAATTTTGACCGTAAACTTGGTTTTGCCCTAAGTGTGTCGCATATGTGGATGCCCTCCATTATTGGGAAAGATAATTTTGGCAATGCCACCAGTGCTTTTGATGTTTCTTCCAGTATTGTTCAGCTTGGCATCGGTTACCGCATCCACCCCAGTTTTTACCTCGGATTAGGGGTGAAATATTTTCAGGATGATCTGGCCGGTTTCCGGGTAAACGGTGTTGCCCTGGACGCGGGTTTATATATGTACACATTTATTCGTGGCTTAACCCTGGGCGCGGCCGTTCAAAATATCGGTGGTGATGTACAATATGATGTTGCCCGCGAGAGGCTGCCGATGCAATACCGCCTTGGCGTTGCCTACCGTTTGTATGGCAGTGGACTGCATCTTGCCTTTGACGTTGTTAAGTCCGTGGATACGGATATTAATTATGCAGCGGGAATGGAATATACGTTCATGCGTACTTTTTCCCTGCGTTTTGGCAACCAGTTTCGTCCGGGGCAAAGTTTTAATCCGGGATATGGCGCGGGATTAAATCTTTCGAACCGCTATTTACTGGACTATACCTTTTATGCATCTCAGGATTTAGGCAATACCCATCGTATCGGTTTCAGTTTCCATTTTAATATTCCACGTACATATAGTTATAGCAGAAAAATATCTCATAGCCAACCGGTAATAAAATTACAGCCGCCGGTAAAAATCAAATATGCCATTCGAAATAGACGCTTGGTTATTTATTGGAATAAAGTCTCCGGTGCGCGCTATAACATTTATATGAAATTGAAGGCTGATGGGAAATGGCAAAAACTGAACAAACAATTATTAACGCGAAACGCCCATGTCTTCCGGAAACCATCGCGTTTGCATGGAACGCTTTTCGTCAGTGTAACCTCAATTATAAATAACATTGAAAGTGATTTTTCCAGAAAGTTGGAAGTTCATGTTAAATAAAGTTTTTTTTACAGTCTGGCTGGCCCTGTTGATGGCTTCTGGCCTCTTTGGGCAAACATCGTCTATAAAATTGAGTTGGGACAAGGGAACGGAAAACGACTTATATCTGTATCGTGTCTTTCGCGATGGCAATCCGAATGCCTCAACCCAAATTGACAGTGTTTACTTTCCCGCCAATACTTTTGCCGATAAAACCTTCCAAAAAGGGGTCCTTTATTATTATCGCATTAAGGCCGTGGATTTTTCCTTGAACGTAAGTGCTTTTTCGTCTGAAGTAAGCGTTGGCGTGCCAAAGGTAAGCGGGTTATCAGGCAGCTATATCTGGCCCGCGGATACCGTGGTTAATATCCAATTGGACCCACATGTAGATGACCCGGATGATCCTGACAATACCATCGCCTGGAGCATCACTGGCGCTTCTAAATTAAGCGTTTCAATCTCCAACCGCGTGGCCACCATTACAACCCCTTCCAACTGGTCGGGTCAGGAAACGCTGTCCTTTAAGGCAAGTGATCCACAGGGATTTAGTGATTTGCAAAAAATGGTCATAAAATCGACGACAGGTGCAACCGCCTCAGCGCCGGTTTTTTCCGCAATCCCTGATCAAAAACTGGATGAGGATACACAAAAATCATTAAAACTTTCGGACTATGTTACGGATACCGATAGCGATGTCAACCAATTGGGCTATACCGCTACACAGGTAAATTCAATAACCCTGTCCATTTCCAACGATGTTCTTACCATAAAGCCGGCCCCCAACTGGAACGGCAGCCGGACAACGACAATTACTGTTACGGATCAGGACGGCTTGACCGATCAAACGGATATAACCATTATTGTAAATGCGGTTAATGATGCGCCGGTATTAAGCAATTTGCCCGCAGTGACCATGCCGGAAGACAGTGTCCTTACCGTCGATTTGTCGCCCTATATTTCGGATATCGACAACACCGTGGATCAACTGCAATGGCAGTTTGTAAATTATAACCGGGTGGCGCTTGGTTTTGACGACGCCAGCGATGATCTGACAATCACTTCACCTGCGTCCTGGGCCGGTTTTGAATATATTATTGTTCATGTTAATGATCCTGCCAGCGCAATTGCAAGTGATACCTTAATCGTTCGGATAACATCCACCACGGCCCTTGCACCTGTAATTGACGTTTTGCCAACGGTTTCTTTTAAAGAAGACCAATCGGGCACATTGTCATTAAACAGTTTTGTAAACGATCCCGATGATCCTGTGGAAAATTTATTTTGGTATAGCGCAGTGAATCCGAATATGGAGATAAGCATCGATCAAACGACCCATGTTGCTACATTTATACCGGCACAAAATTGGTTTGGGGAGACGCGCATCTGGCTTTATGTAAACGATCCGGCCCAGAACATAGACAGCGCCCAGGTGACGGTCTCTGTATCTGCCATTAATGATGCCCCGGTCATGCAGGTTTTGCCCGCTATTAATCTTTCGACAAATACAAGCGCGGCCCTGGATTTGAAAAAATACACGGCAGATGTGGACAACGTGCTCCCGGAACTCACATGGCAAACCGCTAACAGCCAGAATGTTACCATCTCGATATCCAATGGCATTGCAAACTTTAGTGTGGCCGATACATGGTTTGGTGAGGAAGAAATACCCGTGTATGCCAGCGACCCCGATGCGGCGCGCGATACGGCGCTGGTAACCGTGTACCGGCAGGATTTAAGTGTTTCGCCACAAATTTCGAACCTGAACGGTTTTTCCATGGATGAAGATACCGAAAAAATATTAACTCTTGACGACTTTGTAGATGACCCCGATAACAGTGATAGTGAAATGACCTGGAGCGTAACCAATATGGTCAACCTTTCGGCGGAAATTGATGGCGCAAACCGGTTGTTGAGTATCCGTCCCAAGGCAAACTGGAATGGATACGAAAAATTATTTTTAAAAGTAAGCGATCCTCAGGGGCACGTGGCATTTGATACCCTTGGCGTGCGCGTGGTTGCTCTTAATGACCCCCCGCAGATTTCGGCAATTCCGCTAATAACCATGGTGGCCAACACGACCTATACGCTTTACCTGGACGCCTATGTATTTGAACCCGATGGCTGGGATGATCTTGTGGAAATATCGCTGCTTGCCCCGTCCAACGCCTTTATCGGTCATTTTCTGGATGTTGGCGCTCATCAGCTTACCTTCTTTTCCCCGGCGGGTTTTATGGGACGTGAAACATTTTTGTTGCAGGTGACCGATCGCGCAGGTGGCCAGGCGATTTCCGTTTTTACGGTGGAAGTCTCCGATAAGCAAATTTCCAATCTGCAGATTGCCTTTTTCGGCGCGGAAAACAATTTGAACATGAATTGGGAAACCCGCTTATCAACCGTGGACCAGATACAATATGGCACGACGGCATCGTATGGCTTTTTAACCGAGCGGGAGGCAGCCTATTCGACAAGCCATCAGCAGCAATTGGCAAATTTAAAGCCGAACAGCACATATCACTTCAGGATAGTTTCTGAGGATACGGATGGCCGGGTAAGCAGCACAGCGGATTCTGTTTTTACAACCGGGGCAGAGGGCAACGTAAATGTTTTTCCCATCCCTTATCAGGCCAGTCTTGATTTGCAGCAAAAAGGCATCTTTTTTACAAACCTGCCGGTAGCGGGCAAAATAACAGTATATAATTTTATTGGCGAGCCGGTTTTTGTACAAGAAGAAGTCTCTTCCTTGTTTCGCTGGCAGGCGGTGAACAATGCTGGTAAACCCCTTAGCTCGGGTCTTTATTTATTTGTTGTAAGAGATGCCGCCAATAAAAAAGCGGCAACCGGCAAAATAGTCATTATACGCTAAATATTGATTAACATTTCGTTGAATTTGTCACAATCCCCATCCTTTATGTTGGATAAACTTGTTTATACACATTGTAAAAGGAAAAGGGAAATGTATAAAGGACTGATAATTACCGATGATGAGCAAATTCGCAAAGAGTGTGAAGATATCATCCACGATAGTGGTTTCATTTTTTTAGAGACATTAAAGGACAGTTCAGGTCTTCCTATAAAAAAGATCATAAGCTATCTTTTTGTGCTGGTTACCGATTTTGATCCTGGGTTGTTTGAGCGAATCTCGACCGTGCAAAAACAAAGCCTTGGGCTTAATTTTATCTTTTATAACCATTCCCTTAATTTTAGCGCTTTTTCCCACTTTACGTATTCATCTAAAGTAAAACTGATAGTCGGCGAAAATAGAAAAGCAGATTTAAAGCAGTTGATGACCAATGTAAAAGAGAATTATTGGAGAAAGCTACCTTATAAAGATTTGGGTATTCAGCTTGGTGAACTTTCTCCGCGCATGAAACGGGTAATGCGGTTTATCGAATCCGCACCCATTACGGATTGCAATATTAACAGCTTATCCACCTATTTGAATATTAGCGCGGGATATTTTAGTCAGGAATTTAAACGTGAAACAAGTAAATCTTTTCGATCTTTTATGCAAGACGTGCTTGATTATTACGAGGATCTGATATTTACGCATACAACCCTTGCCGCAAAGGAAATTTCACAAATTCTGGGTTATAGCGAGCTTTCAAGTTTTAGCCGCTCTTTTAAAAATCGCAAAGGGATATCGCCCACAAAATATAAAAAAACGGTCAATGTATAAAATCCGGTTTCATACGGCAATTCTGCAACAAAATGGAAAACAATAACGAATGATAACGAATATTCTCTCTGTGGATGTTGAAGAATGGTTTCACCCCGAAGCGCTACAGGCCCGTTTCCACCAAGATGATTGGCAAAACCAACCCGAACGCGTTGTTAAAAACATCGAATCGCTGCTCCGGCTTTTTAATGAACACAATGTAAAGGCCACATTTTTTACCCTGGCCTGGGTCGCCCGCGCCCACCCGGATATGATACGTAAAATCTGTGAACAGGGCCATGAGATCGCCAGCCATGGTTCCTTGCATAAAATGCTTACCCGGATGACCCCCGATGAATTCCGTAGCGATTTGGGCGACTCCATAAAAACCCTCGAAGATATCAGCGGACAGAAAGTACTTGGGTTTCGGGCGCCTACTTTTTCGGTTGTCCGGGAAACCTTCTGGAGTTGGGAAATTATGCTTGAACTTGGCCTAAAGTATGATTCATCTGTGTACCCAATTTGGCATGACCGCTATGGTGTGCCGGATGCACCGCGTCAACGTTATATAGCGATTGAAAAAAAAGGGAAAAAACTAATCGAGTTCCCGATGTCCACCCTAAATGTTTTAGGTAAGCGCCTGCCTTTTGGCGGAGGCGGTTATCTGCGTATTTTCCCCGGGGCATTCACCCGCATGGCCATTAATAAAATAAATAAAGAAGGCCTTCCCGCCATAATGTATATGCATCCATGGGAATTTGATTCCGAACAACCAAAATTGGAGTTGGGCCATATACAGACTTGGCGCCACTATTATAACATTTCAGGGAATTATAAAAAGCTGTCTTCATTGCTTCAACGCTTTCAATGGACAAGCTTTAAAAATATTCTGGATGAAAATTTATAAGATTTAAATTATATTTACGGATTTAATTGTTAAATTAATTTATATTTATACCGATTGAGCAATTATAGAAGGCAGGTAAACCGTTCCGATGCCGGATTAATCAATTTAATGTTGGAGAAATAAAATGAACGATGGTCGCCATATTTTAGTCGTTGATGACGAAGAAGATGTAAGGGAAACACTGCAAAGTGTTTTAAAAAGCATGAATTACATTCCTCATGTAGCGGCGAATGGACATGAGGCATTGGAGATTATCAAAAATGTCAAGATCGATGTGGTCCTGTCGGATTTATATATGCCCGAAATGGACGGTATCCAGTTGCTTAAGAAAGTAAAAGCGACAAATAAGAATGTGGTCTTTTTGATGATCACGGCCCACCCAACGATAGAAACAGCCGTGGAAGCCATTAAAAAAGGCGCGTATGATTACTTGACGAAACCATTCCATATCGAGGAGGTGCGTTTGAAGATAAACCGCGCCCTGGAGAAAAAAGGCTTATCAAGTTCCCTCAAAACGGCCAACGGTATTATATGGGCTTTGCTCATTTCCATACCCGTTTGGCTAATATTGGGAATTATCCTGGCTTCGTTGCTGCAATAAAACCCTTTTCAATTCAAAGCGGATATCCTCCCGGGTCTCCGCTTTTGTCGTTTCTGGCCCTGGGAACAATGAAAAATGAACAATTTGATGATGACAAATACGATGCAAATATATAGGTTGGATTGGCGGCATTTTGTTAAAGAAATTAAAATGATGTCCGTAAGTACTGTCTTAATTCTTAATTCTTAATTCTTAATTGTTCTCAAAGCTCCCGTGTGATGCTAAAGCCCAAATGCCAGGTGTTTTTCCCCGTATTGCCGTTGGAGCCCACGGCGTATTGGGTTGTATTAAGGCGTGTATTGTTTGTTGCAAAAAGATGAAAGACATGCCCGCCGGTTTCTATCGCGAATCCCAATGCAATGGAATTGTAAGAACGATAGAGACTTGACGGATCACTGAAAATAGGCCCGTTCCAACCGGAGAGCACGGGACTATATTCGGCCCAAATACTCCACATCCGGTTGAAGTAAAATTGATAGTATGTGCCTAAGGCAAAGCTGTTTTTTGTGGACAAGCCGTTCCTGTCCGCAAAAATATAACTGTTTCCTACAAAGGTCGGAACGATACCGATACCCAGTTTCTTGTCCAAAAACATGATATTGTAAATCAGTTGAAAATAGTATTGTGTGTGTGCGCTGGAAAAAGCCTTAAGATGATATGCCGGTTCCGTATTGATGGCCAGCCCGCCCCGAATGGCGAGCACGGATGGACGTGATTTATTGCGAAATTGGAAAAGTTTTATTTTTAGGTTAAAATCAAGATTGTCCAATATACTGCTTCGTCCCAGTCCGATCATGATATGATCCGTCAGGCCATAGCTTAGCGCCGTGCGCATGGTAACCGGTCCGTCAAAGCCATAGAGGGCGTCATAACCATCGGAGATTTTCCCAAATCGATGTGAGATTTCATACATAAAATCACCCTGTTTCAGGGTCTCGCTGGTAGGCAGATTTGCCGTTTGCGTGGAATGAAATAACTCCAGGTCACGGACTTGGCTTTGTTTCTTGTGCTTCCAACGGCTTTGGGCATTTATAAAAAAGGGTAAAAGTAAAAGAAGAATAAAAATTTTTCTCATGATGTTTTCTCATTGTTGATGTTCGGAAAAGGTCGGATTGGCTAATCTTTGTGCTCTTTAAGTTTAAAATCGAGTTCCAGCTTTATTTCATCGGCTACTTTTACAAATGCAACAAGCTGTGGCGCCTTGATGTTATAGTCGTGTAAAAACAGGCTAAAGGAAGCCAGGACCCGCATAACGCCGTTTTTTAATATTATCGTGGCCGGCATTTCCAGATGCTTTTGTTTGCCGTGCAATTTCATGTCCCCCTTCACCATAACCCCTATTGAATCCTTCACCTGGTTAAAGGAAGTTATTGTGCCATTAAACGATCCCAACGGATATTGATCTGTTTGCAGAACGTCATCGCGCATGTCGCGGTCCCTTTTACCGTTCCCCGTTTCAAAGCTTTCCAGACGTACCTCAAGATAAAACGCATTTTTTCCGCTAAATAATTTTTTGCCGTCCCAATAGATATAGCCGTCAATTTGATCGGTCGCCCCGTCAAAATCGGTCAAGGTTGAACTGGAATGAAATATGACTTTATTTTGTGCCTTGTTATCGATTTGCCAATCACCGGCATGCAGCGCCACGGCCGAAAAAAGCAGTAAAAAATTTATGTATTTCATGGAATTGGGTCCCGGTTTCCTGTTGTGACAAGGCTATTAGTTGTTTTGGGCGCCATTTTGTATCCAGAGGCTGATAGAATCAATAACCGATTGCGTGAGCGGGTTGGCATTACGGGGCATCCTTGCACCGCTTATGTTTTGGCCCTTTAACTTTAGAAGCAGATAGCTATTGTCAAGGTCGGATGGCTTGATATATGCCTTACCGACTGAACTGATTCGGTTTACGATATTGCCGTAGGCGTTTCCGGCGGAAAGCGTGGGTGAAACCGACCCGGCATGACAACTGCTAAAGGCGCAGGATTTGCTGAAAACATTTTGCTGGATTGATGAAAAGGTTGCTTTTACGGTTGATGAACCACCGCTATTATTGTCAGGGTTTGTACCGGTATCCGTACTGCAGGATACCAGCAATAATAAAAAAATTAAACTCAGAATAAAAGTTATATTTTTCCGCATAATAAATCTCCTCGATGAATATAGCAGGCTGTTGGCCGGTTAACTTATTTCGATCCGCTATAGAAGTAACTTAACCTTGATAAAAGGATAAAAAAGAGTTATAACAGAACGATAACAAATTTATTTTAGTTGAGGAATGGAGAAATACTCAAATTTGCTACATTAAGTGAATAAAATAGGGCTTAAAATTCTCCGGGCAATAAAATCAGCCCACGGTGTGATGTACCATCAACCTTGATCTTTAATGGTTTTTTTAGACGAATGTGCCGGGTGTACTTCAGGCTTTCTTTAACCGGATGCGCCTCGAGCCATTCCCAGTTGACATATTGATTGTGCTTGCCGGGCTGAACGCTGAAGTAGTTTACATGAAAGGCACAGACATTATGAAAAAAATGGCTGGCCTGCGAGGGTTCGATAACCATTTCCGTTATACCACTTTCTATGATGGCCTTGCTCGAAGCAATTTGGTTCCAACTTACCGGTATGCCGAGCCAGGGGTCATTGCTGCCCAGGCGGCCAAGGGCTATCAATAAATAGAAGCGTCCGGCTTTTTGCAGTTTTTTATTAAAGCGTCCGATCTCGGCAGCCATAATGCTGGTTGCCGAGCGGTCAAAAACGCTGGGCGTAATAAAAACAATATCCTTTATATCATCAATTTCCCCGTTGCCCAGAACCTGGTCACTAAAACACAAGGCGCCATCTTTCGATAAATCATCGGGGGTAAGAATGGTTTCACTGCCGTGGTCGGCCAGCGGACGCATCTGCAAAAGTGAAAATTCATGAAGTTCGGATTTGTTGCGGGCCATACGAACGGCAAATTCAATTTCGATGTGTGTGCCCATGCCCTTGGCGCCCAACTTTAAGATCGAACTTATAATATCGGACAGGGGGAATAATTCTTGTTTGAGGATTGGTGCAAAAGTTATCACCCGCATGCCCGGGCGGGAAACACCGTCATATATGGCGTAGTTTTGATGGGAATAGGTGGATGCGACAAAATACAGCGAACCGTCATCATCGGCAGCGCTAACTGGGAATTCCCTGGTTATATTTATAGCCTGTGTATTGTCCGGCGCGGACTCATCCAAAGAGATGGCAAAAAAAGATGTTTGGTTGCTGCGTAAGGTTTGTTCGATTGTAGAAAACTGGGCGATATGATGCGGATAGGCAGGGCAGAAGTTAACATTTTTACCGCCTTCAACGACCATTTGTCCCAAACCCAGCACCAATGAGGCAACCCCGTCGGTGGATTTTGCCGGTGCGAGGGAGTAGTAATTATAAGAGCGCGCAACGCCGGAGACTTCCGGGTAAAAACGCTGTCCGTATTTATTTCCCACCACGGTTTGAATAACAATGGCCATCTTCTCTTCTTCCAGGCGGAAGGAAGACTGCAGCATATATTCGCGCGCCTCTGAGGAGTAAGTTGATGCATATACGGTTTTTATTGCCCGTATAAGGTTTGTCAGACGTATATTGATATCCGGCTGATTGTTGGCCAGCATAACCGTGTCATAAATCCCCGCAAAAGGGAAGTACTGGGAGTCTTCCAGCAAACTTGAACTGCGCACTGCAATGGGTTGTGTGGTTTTTTCCAGATATCCCAACAGGTGTTCCGCGATATCGTCCGGGAAGGGCGCCTGCATAAACCGTGAGAGTAAATCGGCGTCCGGCAGTTGCTGCAGCGATATTTCCCTTAAGTCGGCATAGTCCATAAAGCGGTCAAAAACATCGCTGCCGAGGATGAGGGTAGGCGGGACGCTGATATGGACGTTTTCAAATTTACGATAGAGTGAATGGTTGTTTAAAAGCAGGTTTAAAAAACTAAGTCCCCGGGCCTTGCCGCCAATAGAACCGCCGCCTAACCGGGCAAAACCAAAATCCGTATCAAATGTTTCGGCATTAAAATCCGACAATATCCCGCGTCGTTGCATGGTCAGGTATAAGTTTAAGGAAGAGACCAGGTCTTCCCTCAGGGCGTTTAGCGAGTTATAATCGCTTATTGAACGTTTGCGCAATTGATAGGCCAGCCAAAATTCCCGCCGTGCTTTTAGCCAGTTCGAAAAGTGATTGCGGTCCGCATGATATTGCAGGCTGCTTTCCGGGATTATTTCCAGCATTTTGCGCATCGATTTTAAATCATGGGCGCGCCCGACTTCTTCATAGTCCGGGTTCCTGAAAATAAAATCCCCAAATCCCAGGCTGTCTTTTACAAAGCGGTTTAATCTTTGAAGTAAATCCGGGGCGTCCTTATTTAAAAATGACGCCCCGGCAGAAAAGGCCCTGAGCCTGTTTTTCTCATCGTGGGACTGTAGCAGGATGGGAATGTCGCTCTTTCTCTTTTTTACATAGCGGGTAAAAGCCAGCCCTGCATTGCTGTCCGCCTTTCCGTTGCGATAATAATTAACATCGGAGATGACCCCCATGATATGTTCATTATAGGTGTCAAAGTAACCTTTGGCCTCTTCAAAATTTGTGGCCAGGATAATTTTGGGCCTGGCGCGCATACGTAAAAATTTATGATATAGATTGACCCCCTCCGGCAGTAATTTTTTTGACTGTCCCAGGAGCTCCGTATAAAGCAAGGGCAGGTATCTGGAATAAAAACGGATATTATCTTCCACAACCAAAATAACCTGAACGCCTGCAATATCAACATCCCTGCGTATATTGGCTTCGTCTTCGATCAGCTTTATGATGGCAATGATGATGCGATAATCACCACTCCAGGTAAAAATATGATCAAAGGGCTTTTTCTTGTTGCCCCGCAGACGGGAATCGAATTCGCTCGTATCAAAAACCAAATGTACGATGGGCAGGTTTGGGTATAGTTTTTTTACACGTTTGGCAAAATCACGCGCGGACATCTCCTGGCTATGCGCGGTTGTAATTACCATATCAAATAGTTGGCGGTTCTTTAACTGTTCCAGGGCGTCCTTTGCGCTGGATATGCGCTGGAATTCCGGTGAGTGGTCCAACCCGAGTGAGTAATATTCCTCACGTAATTGTTCATATATCCGTCCATCTTCTTCCAGCAAAAAAAGGTTGTAGGGGTTGGATACAAGCAATACTTCACGTATGCGCTTGTGCATAAGCTGCTGGAAGACCTTAAAACGGTCGCCACTGGGGAAGTCGGTCTGAAAGGCGTCGGTAACTGTGGAAGTAAAAGGGCGGTTTGCCATGGGTTCATCCCTCCGGGGCTGTGCGCATATTGATAAGAGTTTATATGATGGCCCAAATAAGATGAGTCTTTGTCCGGGACAAAGGAGCCGTTTATGTAGTTGGCCACACGCTTCTAAGTTAATAAAAGTATGTTTTGTTCGCCATCATTGATCATCCATATCTCCTTATGACCCGCGAACCGAAGAATTAAATATCTTCCGGGACTTCTTCGAGTTTATTGGCCAATTGGATAATATTGTAAAAGGCGTCTTTTAAGGCATCCAGACCCTTGCCACTGGCAGCCGAAATCGGAATAACAGGTATGTCTAAATCAAAGACGGGCAGCGGTTCATCTCCAAGGATATCTATTTTGTTGAGAATAAGCAGGTTTGGTTTTTGTGTTAAAACCTGGCTGTAGGACTTCAGCTCGTTTTTTAAGATTGCCAATTGTTCCAACGGGTTTTCTTCGCTTACATCAAGTATATAGGCCAGCACGCGTGTACGTTCCACATGGCGTAAAAATTGGTGCCCCAAGCCTTTGCCGGTATGTGCGCCTTCGATAAGACCGGGAATATCGGCCACAACAAAACTATAGAAATCCTTATAGGGCACAATCCCTAAATTTGGTGCAAGGGTTGTAAAGGGATAGGAGGCAATTTTTGGCCGCGCCTTGGAAATATGGGAAAGCAGTGTTGATTTTCCTGCATTTGGAAAGCCAACCAACCCGATATCGGCAATGCTTTTTAATTCAAGTTCCAACTCCCGTTCCTCCCCCGGCAGACCTACTTCCCATTCCCGTGGGCTACGATGCGTGGCTGTTGCATAGCGGGCATTTCCTTTCCCGCCGCGGCCGCCCTTAGCGATGGTGAATATTTGCTTGTCTTCGGTAAAATCTACCAAAACCCTATCGTTTGTCACATCGCGAATGATGGTGCCGATAGGGACTTCCAAAAAAATATCCTTGCCTTTTCTGCCATGTTTGTTGGAACCCATCCCATGTTGTCCCCTTTGGGCTACATATTCCCGACGGTAGCTAAAATCCCGTAGTGTATGCAGGTTCTTGTTTGCCGTTAAACCGATACTGCCGCCCCGTCCGCCGTCGCCGCCGTCCGGTCCGCCTTTATCGACAAATTTTTCCCGGTGGAAACTCATGCATCCGCTTCCGCCGTTTCCGGCTTTTACCCGGATTTTTACAAAATCAATAAACATTTTTTACCTTTATTATGATCTAAAATATATGGAAATAATTATCATATAGCGTACATCCATCCGGATCCGCCCATTGTTTGCTCAATCAAAGCGATTACGCAGGTGGAATCTTGTGGATAAATAAACTGTTAAAAATAAAACCACAAGAAACGCCGCTTATTAGGGGACTTTGGTTGGATGCACGGTGTCGCGTGTCTCAAAACCTGCCTGTCGCCGGTAGGCATTTAGTCCAGTACGGCTGAAATCCCAAAGCGATGTGTATTGCCGAGCAGGTTATAATTTGAATAGGTATAATCGAAACGGTATTTGCCATAATAAATCCCGACACCCCCGGCCAGACCACCAAACTGACTGGCGTCAATCGTTTTTAGGTCGCTGTGTAAGGCGTTGTCATACCCGAGACGCAAACGCAACGACTCACTTAGCGTAAACTCGCCGCCAATAGCAAAACGTTTAAAATATTCTCCAATGGTGTCCGCGCTTTTATTTAGGTCCAAAAGGCTAAGACCAATTTCCAACGGCAGGTGTGCCAGTTTTTTTGATACGCCGAAACGCATTGTAGTTGGCAAACTGGCCTTTGTTTTGGCATAATATTCAAAATTGCTTCCCAGGTTCAAAACAGCGAAGGCAAAATATAAATTGTCCTCAAAAGGCGCCTTGTACAAAGCCCCAAAATCCAGGGCAACGGCAGATGCGCCATAGGATTCAAGCTGGGAATGAATATATTTTACGTTTATACCATAGCTGATGTTTTCCTGTAGCTCTGCTGACCAGCCTACAGTTAAAGCAAAATCCGCTGCTCCAAAAGTTGCCCCTGTTGCCGCGGCAAGATTATTTGTTTCCTGCATTGTACCATAATCGAGATAGGTGATGGCCGCGCTTAAAACGCCATAACCTTTAAGTGGATAGGCATAGCCTGCAATACCGCCGTTGATATCCAACAGATAGGCCGTGTAGTTAAAGGTGTATTTTTGTTGGGATACCCCGGCCATCCCGGCAGGATTGATAAGCATGGAACCAATGTCTTCACGCATGGTGCTAAACGCGTTTGCCGTTGCTGCGCTGCGCGGGTTAAAATCGATACTTAAAAAAGTAAAGGCATTGGTCAGTGCATTATTCCCCGCGGATAAAGGAATGATACTGATCAGGACTATCACAACGATACATAATTTTTTCATAAACCACCTTTTTGGCATACAAACAAATGCCTAAATTCAATGAAATTGTTTCTTTCTGTTTTGCAGATAAATGATCCTGCCGATTAATTTTCACTTCTTACTTCTTACTTCTTACCTCCCTCACAAGCCTTGCAAAAGATGGGTTATTTGAAGGCTATTTTCAAGTAAAAATTTTTCAAAATTTATCTGGATGACTTTTTGTAAGGGTGCGCCGAGAAAACGGGAACCGATTTCCTGGAATTTTTGTGGAATATCACTCACATAAAAAGTATCCGCTTCCTGTTTTTTGGAGTGATTGAGCATGTGCAGGGCCTCTAATTTTTTCTTTACAAAGTAGGCTGTTTCATATCCAGAATCAATCAATTGCACCGGGTTTCCTACAATGCTTTGGATTGCCCCGGCTAATAGCGGATAATGTGTACAGCCCAAAACAAGCGCGCCGATGTTTTTAAAATCGATATCCCGTAAATATTTCCGCAGGATCAGCTCCGTGATGTTTCCATCAAGCCACCCTTCTTCCACGAGGGGGACCAGCAGGGGGCAGGCCTGAGTATGAACGGTTTTAGTGTAACCGGCGTCTTGAATGGCCCGGTTATAGGCGTTGCTGTTTATAGTCGCCGATGTGCCCAACACGGCAATTTCCTTGCCATTTGCTTTTTTAAACGCCGCCGCCGAGCCGGGTCTTACCACGCCCGAAACCGGTATGCTCAGGTTGTCTGTAAGTACGTCAATGGCCAGGGCAGACGCGGTATTACAGGCTACGACGATCATTTTAACTTTGTGTTGCAGAAGGAATTCCGCATCTTCCAGGGCATAGCGTTGGATAAGTTTTTGGGATTTTGTACCATACGGGATACGCGCGGTATCACCAAAATATATCAATCGTTCATTGGGCATTAATGCCCGGAGTTGCTTTAAAACAGTTAGCCCGCCAATGCCGGAATCGAATATGCCGATAGGTGCTTCAGGTTTCATATGGATGCTTCTATATCTTGTTTATATTTTTCGATGCCATTATAAATTGCCTGGGCAATTTTTTGCTGATTGCTCTTGTTCTTAAGGATGTTCGACTCGGTCTTATTTGATATAAACCCCATCTCGATCAGGATATTGGGCATCGTGGCGCCAACCATTACCCAAAAGCGGCCTTGTTTAACACCACGCGGATGAAGGCCAATGGGTTTCATCTTGCGGGAAATGGAATTTTGAACCGCCGTGGCCAGGTACTGGCTTTGACGTATAAAGGCGCTTTGCGCCATAGTGGCCAGAATAAAATTTATTCCCTTGTAACGCTGTTGGTCTTCGGCCCGCTCAAATTTGATAGAAGCATTTTCCTTTAACACTACGTTTTGCGCCTGACGGTTCTTATCTTTATCGGCACTCAGAAAATACGTTTCAAAGCCATTGGCCTGTCGCCTGGGATTACTATTGCAATGCAGACTTACAAACAATTTGCCTTTTTTTTCATTGGCATATTGGGTGCGCCTCCATAAGGGGACGAAAACATCTCTGTCACGGGTGAAAACTATTTTTGTATCCGGCATGTTCTTACGCAATATTTTTCCGAGCTTTAGTCCTACGGCAAGCACAACATCTTTCTCTTTTAGTCTGCGATAACCGATTGCGCCGGGGTCTTTGCCTCCATGGCCGGGGTCAATAACAATTGTATCGATCAGCCATTCCTGTTTTTCTTTTTCCAGTTCCGAGCGGTTTTCTTTGTTTGTTTCAACCTTGTCGTTTGTACGCAGATTTATAAGAATATTGTTTTGATCGGGTGTATTGATAAGTTCCCTTGACAACACGCGTTTATTAAGCTTAAAGGAGAGCGAGACGATTTGTTCAAAGGGAATGGCCTGAAAAGCGCTTATGAGCCCGCTTGGTTTAAAATATTTACTTATGGAACTATCGACCTTGCCCCCAAAGACATCGACATGAAGCCAGCCATTGGCGATTTTTAATGAGATGTCCTTCTGGTCGAACTTCTTATTGCTGTTGATGATGATCAGAGAGCCGTTGGCCTTGGTTTCAATTTTTATACCCGTGATATTGATATCCTGTTTGGATTCCAGGGTAAGGGTTTTCGTTGCCGGGTCAAAACTGATATTCCTGGAAGTATATTTTGTAAACAGTTCAGCAAGTAAACGGACCGGGACCCACAATTCACCCTGTTCCCACAACGGCACATAAAGCATTTGATAGATATGATCGTTGAGGATAACAAAGTTGTTTTCCGCGGTAAAAGTGGCTTTGTCTTCCCCAATGTACAACACGGTTTTCTGACGTGCGTCGTTGGCATACACGCCAAATCCACCTTGAGTGGCAAAAGTGTTTAAAGAAAAATAGATCAGTTGGTCCCGTTCCATAAAAGGAATGGAAAAATCCGGAAATTGGCCTAATTGGTTACGTATGGTCAGCTTGCCCTTATTCCAGACAAATCCCAGTGCATCAAGGGGCCTTAGCCATAAAAAGGACAGGGCGCTAAACAACCCGGAAACAAAATTTCTTCTTTTCATAAAACCATTATATATTTATCTGCTATATGATGTGGAAAATCCATCGATAGCTGTAAAAAAATATGAATAAAATACATACCTGTTTGTAACTTGATGAATGAAACTACGTAATTAACCTGATTTATTCAACCAGCATATTTGTCAAAATAAGAGGAGACTAATGCATATATTATCAGTTGAAAATGTGACGAAACAATTTGGCGATACATACGCCGTTAAGGATGTTTCGTTCCATGTGCCTAAGGGGGTCGTTTATGGCATAATTGGTCCCAATGGCGCCGGGAAAACGACAACGATCCGTATGATTATGAACATCTATATGCCCGATAGCGGCAGGGTAAGTTTATTTGAACAACCCATGTCTGATGATTTAAAATATAAAATCGGTTATTTACCGGAAGAACGCGGTCTCTATCCCAAAATGAAAGTTGTGGATATGATGACTTTTTTGGGAGAATTGCACGGGCTGAAAAAAAACATCGCCCGGAAAAAATCTCTTGAGTGGCTGGAACGGTTGGAATTACAGGACCGGTCCGATTCCAGGGTTGATGAACTTTCCAAGGGCATGCAGCAAAAACTCCAGATTATAGGTACACTGTTGCACGATCCGGAATTAATCATCCTCGATGAACCCTTCTCCGGTTTGGACCCGGTGAACATCAACCTGGTAAAGAATACGATTATAGAATTGCGCAATGCGGGCCGGGCAATCATGCTTTCTACCCACATCATGGAAAGCGCAGAAAAAATATGTGATGAAATCCTGATGATAAGCAATGGGAAAAAGGTCCTGGATGGGAATTTGAATGAAATCCTGACCGCACATGGCAAAAAGTCCGTGCATATTGAATATAATGGCAACGCCGGATTTTTAGCCGATTTACCCGAAGTTCAAAAGGCCGATGTCTTTTCCAACTATGCAGAGGTGGTTCTGGCCGATAATGTAGCCCCGGCGGATTTTTTAAGAAAGATAATCAATAAACTCGAGATATCGTCTTTTAGCTCTATGCGGTCCAGTCTTAATGAAATTTTCATATCCCTTGCAGGAGGCAGTCATGAACATGAATAAAATTATCACCCTGATCAAAAGGGAATATAAGGAAGCTGTTTTTAAAAAAAGTTTTATAATCATGACCTTGCTTATCCCGGTACTAATGATCGGCTTTAGCGTTGTGCCCTCCCTGCTGATGATGATGGAAGGCGATGAACCCGTGGTGCTGAATGTTTATGATGCCACCGGAACGGTTGCACCTGCTATAAAGGCGGAACTAAAAGATTCCCTTAAAAACGGGATGCCCAAATATATTGTAAATATTTTAACCCCAAACCCGGCCGATGAGGCGTTTTTTGCAGCTCAGAAAGATCTGATAAAGGATAAATCCGTCAATGGCTTTTTATATATTCCCGCCGGTCTGGACGACAGTACACATATCCGTTACTATTCGCGCACTGTTGGGGATTTTACACAAAACCGTCGTATCCGCAACAGCGTAAATACGATTCTGGTAAATGATCGGCTTATAAAATCCGGGATAGAACCTAATCTTATTACTAAGCTTACCCGGAAGACACCGATGGATTTGGTAAAAATTTCTGATAAGGGTGAAGAGAATGAGAGTGATTTTGGCGTTGAGTACTTTTCGACGTTCTTTTTTGTAATGATCCTTTATATGACCTTGATTTTATATGGGCAGTCTATCATGCGCAGCATCATTCAGGAAAAGAACAGTCGTATTACAGAAGTTTTGCTTTCTTCGGTAAACCCTTTTGAGATGATGGCCGGTAAAATATTTGGCCAGGGCGCAGTAGGGTTGACCCAATACCTTATTTGGTCCGTTGTGGGAATTGCCATCACCGTTTATGGTGTTTCAATGCTCCCCATACACATGGACTCAATAAATCTTTCTCCCATGTTATTTGTTTATTTTATAATTTTTTATATCCTTGGATTTTTTCTGTTTTCTACTTTATACGCCGGTGTGGGAGTTATAACAAACACGGAGCAGGAAGCCCAGCAGACCTCCATGCCTATTACACTTTTACTTATTGTCCCGATTATCATGTTGGGTATGTTGGTAAAAAATCCCGGTTCCGATGTGGTGATGATTATGTCCATGATCCCTTTCTTTTCGCCCATCATTATGTTTGCACGGATTAACCTGATCCAACCGCCGGCACTCGAAATTTGGGGATCGGTCTTATTGCTTGTGGTAACGATTATCGGTGCGATTTGGTTGGTTGGTAAAATCTACCGGGTTGGTATTCTTATGCAGGGCAAACGTCCCAATTTACCGGAAATTATGCGCTGGATACGTAACTGATGATTGAACAATGCAAATTGGGTGAATTGTGTCGGCTATCGATCGGCTGAAACGAGGTTAAATCGATGAATCAACAGTGGGTGTATTCCATAAATACAATCGTGACATCATTTTAAACTCAGAAGGATACGAATGAACAGAAATAAAAAGAAGGTTACCGGCATTGGCGGTATTTTTTTTAAATGTGATGATGTTCAGAAAATGAAGGACTGGTATCGTTTGAATCTTGGTCTTGAGACAAATGAATATGGCGCATTGTTTGAATTCCGGCAATCCGATGCCCCGGATAAAAAAGGCTATTTACAATGGAGTCCTTTCCCCAGGAAAACGGATTACTTTGACCCTTCTAAAAAAGATTTTATGATCAATTACCGGGTCGAAAATATTGAATTATTGGTCGATGAACTAAAGGAGAGGGGCGTTAATATTCTCGATGATATTGAAAGTTATGAATATGGAAAGTTTGTCCATATTTTAGACGCAGAGAACAATAAGATAGAATTGTGGGAACCGGTTGATCATGTTTTTACGGATTTATATGAAGGCAAGACTACCAAGTAGAGATTTCTCAATTTCTCCAGGGGGCGCTGCTTTTATGTTGTTGATTGCCCGGATTGATCCCTGTCCAATCCGGGCCTGGCGGGGTTCCTGCCTCCCTATTTAATCTTTAATACGATCTTCTGATCCTGGCTGCGTGCCACGGATTTTTCCAAAGTACGGAAATCTTCATAGTTGGCCACACCGATCAAGGGACTATCGATACGATACTCCGTTTTAAAAGACATGGTGCCATCGCTTGTCTTTCGGCCACCGGATTTGATCCGGCCAAAAGCATACTGTTTGTAAATATGCTCGGGCAGGCCTTGTAAAACAAGCGTGTTTGGGTCATAATGCAGCGTAACATAATCATCTATAGAAAAACGGTCGCTAAAAAAGATGGGATATGCCCGCCCGCTTTCGACAAAACGATCCAGATTGGCGCTGATTTTAAATACAGCCGGATTTATAATGTAAAGCCCCTTGCCGGCAACGGGGACATCCGGCAATTGCAGCTTAAAATGGATGTTGAAACTTTCGGCAATTTGTTGCGGGTCGTCATAGCTTAAGCTGTCAATCTGTATGTCCGGCCAGTTTTTGTTGGCATATTTTAGAATGATTGTGCGCATTTCTTTTTTAGACTGGTTATGCAAGGAAGAGCGCGTCATCAGGTTTTGATGCCCCGTTAGCCTTATGTTAACCGTCCCCCTTATCCTGCCGTCTTTGTCCAAATATAGTTCAACGTTCCGTTGCATATTGTTTTTCTTCGCGGGAGAGAAAGGGATTTTTTTAAATACAGAAGTTCCATCCGGGTTAAGCACCAGCGCGCGTGTCCCTTCAACCCCGGGATAAATTTCACCAAGATTACATGAGCTGCCCGTGGCATCCAGCCAATAGCTCTTTCCCGTGGATGTTTCTGCCAGGGTGATCATGTGGTTAAAGTCAAAGGTCACTATGCCATTTGGCAAGCGTCCGCTATCGCGGGTTTTGACCAGTGCAGGCCGTGCCTTGATGCCAAGTTCTCCAAGCAGACAATTCCCTAAAACCGTCATGTCCTTGCAATCACCGTATTTGTTTTTTTCAATATTTTCCGCTGTATTGGGTATCAAGCCGCTTTTACCGATATCAATGGCGAGATAACGGAAATTTTTTTGCAGATAAGCATAGACCCGGGCAATTTTTTCATCATCGGTCCGGGCATCCCCTGCGATTTTTTCCGCAAGGCCTTTTAAGGCGCCTTCCTCGCTTATATCAAATTTATCCTTAATGCTCTTCCAGTAAATTTTGGACAACGCATTCCAGTTTTTAAATTTATAGTCCACCCGCAGGTATTGGGCAATATCATCATAGGGCGGCGCCTGGGGACCAGGTTTAAAAGATGGTACATCCTTGGTTGACCAAAAGTAGGTTACAGTTTTAAACTCTTTTAATCCGGTGGTGCGATTTCCATTTTTTGTTTGGGGAGGCGCTAAACGGATATTTTCCGGCAGAAATGTCCAGCTGTGCTTCTTGGTTAGAAAAAGCTCAGGAAACTCAATTGAAAAATAGCTATATATCTTTGGTAAACTGCTCTGGATATACCAGGTCTGGTCATAAAAATAAGAACGGTCCCGTTTTAAGCGGTAGGAATATTCAACAACGGCCCCGGGAACCACACCGGGAAAAGTAAAACTTACGGAACGGTCATCAGAAAAGGCAATATAGTCCGCCTTAACCGGCGTACTGTGCAGGTCGTCTTTTGTTAATTCGATCACCTCGCCATTGGGTTTTATTGTTCTGGCATGAAAGGATTTGAGTTTATCCTTTTTGTTAAGATAAATGGTTGGCGTCAACCAGGGTTCGGCTTTATCGTTAAAATACATAACCGCGGCATGGTATTTCCGCTCTTGTATCGCCTGCCATGATGGGTTGAACGTAATTTGTGTCTGCACTTTTTCAAATAGGTAAACACCGCCATCATCCGGGAACTCTTTTTGCGTCGGAAGGTTTTGCCGACCTGAAAATTTCAGCATATCTGCTGTGCTCATGCCCTTTTGCGAGCAGCCCCAAAAAGCTACGGTTGTCAAAACAAGGATAATGATCGATCTAAGCAAGTAACGGCTCATAAAAACGTCTCCATATAGGATGGTAAAAAAAGTAATTTAATAAAGGTTACCGTAGATGACAAGCGATGGAGCGTAATATATAGACAGAGTGATATCAGAGAGGTTCCAGTTGAAAATTCAATGTATAGGATTCGGCCGGTTGAAAATAGTGCTTTTTTATAAAAGGGCGGTAGCCGTTTGCTTCTGCCTTTATGGTATGCCATCCGGCGCTCAGCCTTGTGGATAGTCTTGTTTCATGAAACGGCTTGCCATCAATATAAAGCTGTGCCTTTTTAGGTTGCGTAACAATATTAATTTGTGTGCTGTCCGGGTTCGGTTGCATCGTGATTTTAATTTGAAGCGTATCCCGGGCTTTTACATATCCGTAATGTAAAGATGTTGCATTTGCCAGGGGAGCAGAGGCGCTTAAAGTGTAAGCCCCTTGTAATAAGGGACCAAGGATTTTTTGCTTGCCAATACCTGTTACATGATGGTCATTAAGTAAAAATTCAACTTTTGGATAGGTGTTTTCAACTTTTATAAAACCTGTTTCCCTGGCGATGAACGTTTTTCCAATAGCCAGGCCTGTGATGATTGCAGAAATGACCAACATTGCCGTGAGCCCGCTCCAAAGCTTGTTTGATGAGTGCTCCAAAAAAGCCATTTTGGCGGCTTCTGTCGTTGTTGCATTTTCAGGAACATTTTCCAGTTTTTCCAAAAAACGGGCCAGCTCTATTTTTTTTCGACTGCGTTGCTGCCATGGGATGCTGCGTTCCAAATCATGGATCAATGCGCCTGCTGTTTTATACCGCTTGCGGCGATTGCGTTTTAGGAGTTTACGGATAATTCGCCTGACCCTTAAAGGGATTTGTGGATTGATTGCAGCGGGGGCAATATATTTTCCCCGTCCGATCCGGGCCAGGATTTCGGTGTTGTTCGTGCCAAAGTATGGTTTTACAGAGGTAAGCAATTCATATAATAATATTCCTAATGAATACAGATCACTTTGTGGTGAGAGTGGATCACCATGGGCCTGTTCCGGCGACATATATGAAGGCGTGCCTACAATCATGCCGGTTTGGGTCAGTTTACTGCTCTCCCGACCCTTGGCTACCCCAAAATCTATAAGCTTTACGGCGCCGTCATGCCCCACAAGGATGTTGCTTGGCTTAATATCACGGTGAATTATATTTTGGTTATGTGTATATTCCAGTCCGCGGGCAATTTCCAGTATGATCAGCAGGGTAATGTCCACCGGAATGGGTGATAAATGGTCAATTAATGTGCGCAGGTCTTCGCCATCCACATATTCCATAACCAGATAATAAGAGCGGTTGGTGTAGAGAAAATCATAGATCGAAACCACGTTTTGCTGGTTAAAGGATGCGCTAACCAGCGCTTCCTTCTTAAAGCGCGCGATAATTTCGCGGTTTGGGTCTTTGAGCTTTTTTATAACAACCGGGCGTTTTAAGGCCGGTTGAAAAGCGCGATAGATTACCGCCATGCCCCCTTCGCCAATCTTTTCGATAATTTTATAATTACCAATATTTCGTTCAGAATCAGATATTTTCATGGGCTGTACCGGTTAAGCGCCGGGGGAGGCGTTTTCATATTGCCGGATTAAATTAAGCGCTGTTTCAGCATCGCTACATTCGATAAGCGCTTTTCGGATATCTTCATTATTGACGAGTTTGGATATGCGGCTCAAATACTTTATATGCATGCCCGGATTGTTTTCCGGGCCAACCAGCAGAAAAATAAGTCGTACGGCTTGGTTATCCGGTGCATGAAAATCAATGCCATGTGCAGCAATACCAAGAGCAATCTTAAAATCAGGACAGGCGTCATTTTTACAATGAGGTATGGCAACTCCCTTACCTATAGCGGTGGACATGATTTCCTCACGCTCTAAAACAGCATTAAACACAATTTTCTGTTTGGAAATCTTCATCGTATCTATCAACTGCTCAATGGCCTCATCCCGGCTATTGGAGTTGATGGGGATGATGATTTGCCCTGTTTCAAGAATTTCAGTGATGCGCATGCCTGCTCCTTTAAGCTGCGTCCCTGCCTGTTGCTGTTCGATCTCAAAAGGATGGGGAGTGAAAATGTATCTATCGCTTTTGCCTTCTTGTAAAGGATAAATTTAGATAAACCGTGCTCTTAGATGCAAGCTTAAATAACCATATGTAACATAAGACGGAAAAATAGCCTGTAAACGGGCGCTCTGTGGCAGGTTTTTTTTCACTTAAACCAGATATCAACCTGGTTGGCAATACGGACAAAAGAAAAACATTTTCACTGAGCTGCACAAAGCAGGCGCAAAGCACACAAGGTATGTTTTTTTATAAAAACATTTTCTCGATGTAGCTCTGTGGTCCTCTGTGAAACTCCGTGCTACGGTTTTTTTCACTTAAACCAAGATACCCGCCTGGCTGGCAATACGGATAAATTAAACATTTACACAGAGCTGCGCAAAGCAGGCACAAAGTACACAAGGTTTATTTATAAAAATATTTACTCTGTGTGGCTTCGTGGTTCTCTGCGGTACTCCGTGCTACGGGTTTTTTCCACTTAAACCATATATCACCTTGTTGGCAATAGGGACAAAAAAACATTTTCAAAGAGCTGCGCAAAG